>CAZCJY010000321.1:0-2940 GCA_964498975.1 uncultured Methylocystis sp. | reverse complement strand
CTTAGTCCAGAGGCTGTAATGCACGATCAAAAATGCCGATTCTGCGGCGCGCCGCTCACGCATGATTTCGTCGATCTTGGCGCAATGCCGCTCGCCAACGCCTATTTGAGCAAAGAGCAGGTTGAGAAAGGCCTCGATAAAGCCTATCCGCTACATGCGCGAGTCTGTGACTCCTGCTTTCTTGTACAGATCGAGGCGCCGGTTGCGCCCGAAGCAATCTTTTCAGATTCATACCCGTATTTTTCATCCTATTCGGCTTCGTGGGTCGAGCATGCGCGACGATATGCGTTAGCGATGATCGAGCGGTTCAAGCTCGGACCACAATCCATGGTGATTGAGGTAGCGTCGAATGACGGGTACCTGCTGCAGCATTTTGTCGCGAACGGCATTCCTGTGCTTGGCATCGAGCCGGCCGCGAATGCTGCCGAGGTCGCGCGCACAAAAGGCGTGACGACCGAAGTCGCCTTCTTCGGAGAACAAACCGCACGTGCGCTCCGCGCACGAGGAATCGCGGTCGATCTGACAGCGGCTAACAACGTGCTAGCGCATGTGCCTGACATCGCCGACTTCGTCAGTGGTTTTTCGATCATTCTGAAGCCAGAAGGCGTTTCGACGTTCGAATTTCCGCATTTGCTCAACCTGATCCAGGGCTGGCAGTTCGATACGATCTATCACGAACATTACTCGTATCTTTCGCTCGTCGCGGTCGAAAAGGTGCTGGCTCCCGCTGGCTTGCGTGCGTTCGACGTAGAGGAACTGCCTACGCACGGCGGCTCGTTGCGTCTATACGTCTGTCGCGTCGGCGCATCGCATCGGGAAACCGAGGCGATCCGAGCGATTCGTGAAAAGGAGCGCGAATTCAAACTGGACAGACGGGAAGGCTACGAGGGCTTTTCGGCCAAGGTCGACGCCGTACGTCAGTCGTTTCGTGAATTTCTCGACACGGCGAAGCGGGAACGCAAGAGCATCGCCGCATATGGCGCAGCAGCAAAAGGCAACACGTTCCTCAACGTTTGCGGCGTCACGAACCAGGAGATCGCCTGCGTGTTCGATCTCAGTGACATCAAGCAGGGCCGCTATCTGCCCGGCAGCCACATACCCGTCCTTTCGCCCGACGTGATCGACGCGAAGCGACCGGATTATCTCTTGATCCTGCCGTGGAATCTCCGCGAGGAGATCATGCAGCAGATGGCTCTGATCAAGTCCTGGGGCGGCAAGTTCGTCACAGCCGTTCCGACCACGCGGATATACGAATGAAGTTCCGCGCAACCGAAATCCCGGGCGTCGTGGAGATCGCGACCGAGCCGCGCCGTGATGAGCGCGGCTTATTTGCGCGCCTCTATTGCCCGCAGGAGATCGCAAGTGCTGGAATCGATTTCGTCTCGTCGCAGGTCAATCTGTCGCGCAACGACAAAGCGCTGACGCTGCGCGGCATGCATTGGCACGACGCGCCTCACGCCGAATCTAAGATCGTGCGGGTTGCGGCCGGCGCAATCCACGACGTGGTGATCGATCTGCGGCCGGAAAGCCCGACCTTCCGGCGGTGGATCGCTCGCCGTCTCGACGCGGAGACCGCCAATGCGCTGTTCATACCGGAAGGGTGCGCGCACGGCTTTCTGACGCTCGCGTCAAATACGGACGTACTCTATCAAATGGGTCGTCCCTATGTCGGCGGACAAGCGCGCGGTCTGCGCTATGACGATCCCGGTATCGGAATCGATTGGCCGGCGGAACCGGCCGTGATCGCCGACGCAGACCTCGCTTGGCCCTGCCCCTGGGTGGGTTCGCGGCGTTGAATGGCGCCAAACGCCCCATCCTTTAAGCAAGCGCCAAAGCGGAAAGTAGCTTCTCAAGTGAGGAAAAATGCGCATTCTTGTGACGGGAGCGTCTGGTTTCGTCGGGCGATGGGCGGTCGCCGAACTGGTGACGCGCGGCGTCGAGACAATAGCAGTTTCGCGCCACCCGGCATTCGCAGAAGGCGCTAGAACCATTGCCTGTGACCTGCTCGATCCCGCCGCAATGCGCCGCGCCCTAGCAGAAGCGCGGCCCGACGTCATTCTCCATCTCGCCTGGACCGTAGAGCATGGGAAATTCTGGAATGCGCCGGATAACCTCAACTGGGTTGCGGCGACGCTTCATCTGATGCGGGCGGCGCGAGAGGTCGGGGTCCGCCGGTTCGTCGGCGTCGGCACCTGTTTCGAATATGATTGGCCCGCGGAATCCGACTGCGACGAACGAACGACGCCGATCATCCCGACGACGCTATACGCTGTAGCCAAAGACGCGGTTCGCCGGATCGGCAGCGAATGGGGCGAACTCGCGTTTGCGTGGGCGCGGCTGTTTTATCTTTACGGGCCGGAGGAGAATGAAAGCCGTTTCGTCGCTTCGGTGGCAAGCAGGCTTGCGCGCCGGGAGCCAGCGCTGTTGTCGCGCGGCTTGGCCGTGCGTGATTTCATGCATGTGCGAGATGGCGGCGCTGCGCTTGCTACTGCCGCGCTCTCCGAAATGACCGGTCCCATCAATATAGCCAGCGGTCGTGGAGCGGCGATACGCGACATCGCCGAAACCTTAGCACGCCTTGCCGGCAGGCCGGATCTCCTGCGGATTGGCGGCCTGCCGGACAGACCGGGTGATCCGCCTCGCATCGTCGGGACGGCCCGGCGCCTATGCGAAGAAACCGGTTTTTTGCCGAGATACGGACTGGAGGCAGGGCTTTCGGACGTTTACGCGTGGTGGGCCTCTCGTGTAAAGAGCATGTGATTGAACTTCGCAGGAATGAATAGGCAATGACGTTCGAAATCGACATGAAAAAAGGTGAGATACGTCTCGAAGACGGCAAGACGATCCCGCTTTATTCCGATGAAGGTTTTCGCCGGATTTCCGAACTCTATCTAAAAGTCGGCTGGAATCAGAAATATACGTATACTTTCACCTGGTTCG
>CAZCJY010000320.1:0-2945 GCA_964498975.1 uncultured Methylocystis sp. | reverse complement strand
ATCTCGCGCACGCCGGCGAGCATCAGCGTGCTCAGCGGGTAATAGATCATCGGCTTGTCATAGACCGGAAGCAGCTGCTTCGAGGTGACGAGCGTCATTGGATGCAGCCTTGCGCCGCTTCCTCCGGCAAGAATGATGCCCCGCATGAGAATTCCTATTTTGCTTCAATAATTCGACGAACGCAGGCGTCGAGCGACTCGCGCCATTGCGGCAGCGTCACGCCGTAATGGGCTTTGAGCTTGGCGTTGTCGAGGCGCGAATTGGCCGGCCGGCGCGCCGGCGTCGGATAATCGGCGGTCGTGATCCGTTTGACGCGAACCGGCTTGCGGCCGCGCGCTTCGGCCGCCGCGAAAATCGCTTCCGCCATATCCGCCCATGTCGCCTCGCCCGCGCCTGTCATATGGAATACGCCGCGCAACTGCGGATCGGGGTCGTCGACGAGCCGGCGCATGATGGCGAAGAGCGCCTCGGCGATGTCGAGCGCGTTTGTCGGATTGCCGATTTGGTCGGCGACGACGCCGACTTCATCGCGCGTTTCGCCCAGGCGCAGCATCGTCCTGACGAAATTAGCGCCAAAAGGGCTATAGACCCAAGCGGTGCGTAAGATGACGCAATTGGCGCAGCGCGCCGCGATCTGCGCCTCGCCTTCGAGTTTCGAGCGTCCGTAAGCGCCGGTCGGCCCGGTTGGGTCGTCCTCCCGGTAAGGCGTGTCGAGCGTTCCATCGAACACATAGTCGGTGGAGAGGTGCAGGAGCGGCACGCGAAGCTCCGCCGCCGTTTCCGCGACAAAGCCGGCGCCCGCGCCGTTTATGCGCATGGCGAGTTCTGGCTCGCTTTCGGCCTTGTCTACTTGCGTATAGGCGGCGGCGTTGACGATGGCGTCGCAGCGCACGCTGCGCAACGACGCCAAAACCGCATCGCGCGAAGAAAGGTCGAATCCGGGCCGGCCAAGCGCCAGCATCTCGACGTTGTTTGGCGCGCGCTCGATGAGCGAACTGACGACTTGGCCGGTTAGACCCGTGACGGCGATGCGCATCTCGGCCCTCTATGGAAATACGTTTGACAGATCGCGCAAACGCGGCCAAGTCTGGTCTTTCGCCGACAGAAGCGCGCGATCGGCGGCATCGGGCCAAGCCACGGCGATATCTGGATCGTCCCACGCCACGCCGCAATCATGCTGCGGCGAATAGAAGTTCGTGACCTTGTAGAGCACTTCCGTGTCGGGTTCGAGCGTGACGAAGCCGTGCGCGAAGCCGATCGGAATGAAAAGCTGGCGCCAGTTTTCTCTGGAGAGTTCGACGGCGGCATGGCGCCCAAATGTCGGCGAGGACCGGCGCAGATCGACGGCGATATCGAGAATGCGGCCGCGCGTCACGCGAATGAGTTTGTCTTGCGCGAAGGGCGCGGTCTGGAAATGCAGTCCGCGCACCGTGCCAATGTCGCACGACAGGGAATGATTGTCTTGGACGAATTGGCAATAGAGCCCGGCCCTCTCCCAAGTCCGGGCGTTGTGCGTTTCGCAGAAGAACCCCCGCTCGTCGACGAATTTTCTCGGCGTGACGAGTTTCAGGCCCGCGAGTTCGAGATCTTCGAACAATGCCGAGTTCCCCTTCCCCCGCTCAGGCGGCGGCGCCGTCGCGGCCGGCCAGGGCGCCAAGGCGTTCGCCGCGATATTTGCCCGAGCGGATCGCCCGCCACCAGTCTGGATTGTCGAGATACCAGCGCACCGTCTTGCGCAGGCCGGGTTCGAAGCGCTCGGTCGGGCGCCAGCCGAGTTCACGCTCGATCTTGGAGGCGTCGATGGCATAGCGCAGATCATGGCCGGGGCGATCCGCGACGAATGTAATGAGATCGCGATGCGGTCCGGCCTTGCGCGGACGAAATTCGTCCATCAGATCGCAGATCGTCTCCACCACGTCGATATTGCGCCATTCATTGCGGGCGCCGACATTATACGATTCGCCGATCTCGCCTTGGCGCGCCACGAGCATCAGCGCCGCGGCGTGATCCTCGACATAGAGCCAGTCGCGGACATTTTCGCCACGCCCATAGACCGGAAGCGGCTTCTCCTCGATGGCGTTGATAATGGTAAGCGGAATAAGTTTCTCGGGAAAATGATAGGGGCCGTAATTGTTCGAGCAATTGGTGACGATCGTCGGCAGGCCATAGGTGTGGCGCCAGGCGCGCACCAGATGGTCGGAGCCGGCCTTGGAGGCGGAATAGGGCGAATTGGGCGCATAGGGCGTCTCCTCGGTGAACAGCCCTGCTTCGCCGAGCGCGCCATATACTTCATCCGTCGAAATATGCATGAAACGGAAAGCGCGGGCGCGATCGCAGTCGAGCCGGCGCCAATAGTCGAGGGCGGCCTCCAGCATGACAAAAGTGCCGACGACATTCGTTTCGACGAATGCGGCCGGACCGTCGATGGAGCGATCGACGTGGCTTTCGGCGGCAAGATGCATGACGACGTCAGGCCGAAACGCCGCGAAAGCGCGCGCGACGGCGGCGCGATCGCAAATATCCGCCCGCTCGAAGGAAAAGCGCGGATCGTCGGCAACGGGCCGCAAGGAAGCGAGGTTGCCGGCATAGGTCAACTTATCGAAGACGAGAATCTGATCAACGCTGTCGCGGATAAAGGCGCGCGAGACGGCTGAACCGATGAAGCCCGCGCCCCCGGTGATCAATATCCTCATCAACGCCTCGCGTCTTCCCAATGATCCCGTTCAAACTGCTCAAGTCTATATCGAATCTGCGCGATGCGGGGTGAAAAACGCAACGCACAGGGCCGACGCAGGCGATTCGCCGCGCGCCAGATTGCGCGATCGGCGGCGGCGCGGCTATGCTCCGCCGCCTTAACCTTTCGCATGGCGGCGGCGCCATGCCTCAACGCGGGGCGCAGCCGTCAATGTGGCGAGAGCAGTTCGACTACTTCTGGGACGGCCGGC
>CAZCJY010000319.1:1164-2950 GCA_964498975.1 uncultured Methylocystis sp. | reverse complement strand
CGCCTGCTTGAGCCTTCGCGGGCTTCGCGGCGTCTGACATCAAATGGCTGGGAACGCCCGCTCGGACAACAACCGTCGTCGTCTTCGATCGGCGTGAAGGATCTGCCTATGCACTTCCTGATGAGCAGTAGTTATCTTTCAGCCGTCTTGGTCGAGGCGCAAAAGTGCCTGGAGGTGACGGAGAATCTTTTCATTGTCGTCGCCACGATCGCGCTCGTCGCGGCTTTTTTGGCGCTCCATAAAGGCGCGTAAAACGTTCCAAGGATGGGTGTGGCCGGATGTCGTCCCCATCACGCGCTCTTCTGATAGTCCTTCACATCGGAGAACTGGATCGCCGGATTACGCTCGGCGTCGTAGCGCAACGAGAATTCGGAAGGCGCCATAAAGACCGGCGCGCCGTCGAGATCATCGGCGATGCTTGAGCCATGCGAGTCGACGAAACTTTTCAGCTTCGCCGCATCGTCGGACGCGATCCAGCGGCAGACCGTAAAACGCGACTGCTCGTAGCGTGTCTGTAGCCCGTATTCGGCCTCCAGACGCGTCGCCAGAACGTCGAGCTGCAATGCGCCGACCACGCCGACGATGGACCCCGAGCCGTCATGCGGCGTGAACACCTGTACGACCCCCTCCTCCGCGAGCTGCTGCAAGGCTTCGCGCAGTTTCTTCGCCTTCATTGCATCGGAGATGAGAATGCGGCGCAGGATTTCCGGGGCGAAGCTCGGGACGCCGCGAAAGACGATGTCCTCGCCTTCGGTCAGCGTGTCGCCGATGCGCAGCTGGCCGTGATTGGGCAGGCCCACCACATCGCCCGCATAGGCTTCATCGGCAATAGAGCGGTCGCGCGCGAAGAAGAACTGCGGCGCGTTAAGCGGAATGTTTTTGCCGGTGCGCGCGAGCTTCGCCTTCATCCCGCGCGCGAGCTTGCCCGAACAGACGCGCATGAAGGCGATGCGATCGCGATGGTTCGGGTCCATATTCGCCTGAATCTTGAAGACGAAGCCCGTCATCTTCGGCTCATTGGCCTGCACCATGCGCTTGTCCGCCTCCTGCGCGCGGGGGCTTGGCGCATATTCGGCCATGGCGTCGATCAGATCGCGCACGCCGAAATTGCGCAAGGCGCTGCCGAAAAAGACCGGCGTGAGATGCCCCTCGCGAAAGGCTGCGAGATCGAAAGGCTTGCTGCCTTCCTGCGCCAACATTGCTTCCTCACGCCAAGCGTCAGCGCCGCCGGGAAGAAGCGTATCGAAGACCGGATCGTCTAGGCCGCTCGTTTGCAGAACGTCGGCGTCCTTGTCGATCTGACGCACGGTTTTGGTCGCGAAACGATAGGTGCCCGCGAAACTCTTGCCCGAGCCGATCGGCCAGGTGATCGGCGTCGTGTCGAGCGCGAGCGTTTTCTCGATTTCATCGAGCAGATCGAAAGGATCGCGCGCCTCGCGGTCGAGCTTGTTGATGAAGGTGACGATCGGAATGTCGCGCAGGCGGCACACTTCAAACAGCTTGCGCGTGCGCGCCTCGATGCCCTTGGCGGCGTCGATCACCATCACCGCCGCGTCGACGGCGGAAAGCGTGCGATAAGTATCCTCCGAGAAATCCTCATGGCCCGGCGTGTCGAGCAGATTGAAGACGCAATCGGCGTATTCGAAAGTCATCACGGAGGTGACGACAGAGATGCCGCGCTCACGCTCGATGCTCATCCAGTCCGAGCGAGTCTGCTGCGCGTTGCGCTTGGCCTTCACCGCGCCGGCGAGCTGGATCGCGCCGCCGAACAGCAGCAGCTTTTCGG
>CAZCJY010000319.1:0-1154 GCA_964498975.1 uncultured Methylocystis sp. | reverse complement strand
CTTTTCGGTGAGCGTCGTTTTGCCGGCGTCGGGATGCGAGATGATCGCGAAAGTGCGCCGTCGCGAGACGGGGTCGCGGGTGGTGGGGGTGGTCACATTCTGCTCGGTTTTAGCGAAAAGGTCAGGCCCCCGGCTTACCGGCAAGCGCCGCGCGCCGCAATCCTGCCCACACCCTGGTGAGCGGTCGAAGGCCCCGCCCAGAACGGTCGGGTGCGGCGGCAGACCACATATTTAAAGATCTGAGACCGCTTTGCCGTCATGGCCGGGCTTGTCCCGGCCATCCACGTCGTGACGTGTGCAGCGTCGCCGCGTGGATGCCCGGCACAAGGCCGGGCATGACGGGAAGCGCTTGTGGGGGGATCGGCTGCAAATTGGCTCAGTCGAAATCCCCCGCCCGCGCCTCTCGCGTCGCCTCCGACAGCACGGCCATATGGCTGTAATTGGGGTGCGTAAACCCGAGGATCACCCGCGCGTTCGGCTCCTTGAAAGCGGCGATCTGCGCGTCGGTGAAGGGAAAATGCACGAATTGCACCGAACTCGCCTTGCCTTCGGCCGTCGTGCGGTCCTGGTCCTCTTCGGCCTTGGCGGCGACACGCTCGCCGCCGACCTCGATGAAGGTGGTCAGCTCGATACCCCCTAATCCGGCGAGCACCCGCGCCCGGCGCAGGGCGTCGTCAATCTCGATCATAAAGGTCGCGACAAGTTCCTTGCCCTTGGGGATGAGCGGATTATAGGCGGCGAGTTCGTCGGCAATCTGCGCCTCTCCGCCCTTCTCGACGTGCAGCATCTCCTGCACCTGCGACCACATCGTGTCGAAATTTTCGAAATAGAAGGTCACGAAAGGCCCGACCTCGACGCGGCGATTGCGCTTGATCGCGGTGATCCGCTTCCGATGCTCGGCGCGCTCCTTGGCGTACTCCGCCCAGGGGAGGATGTCGGCAGGGGTCAGTTCGTGACGGTTCGTCATTCTCGCCTCTAGGTCGTCACACCCTCCCCTTGAGGGGGAAGGTCGGCGCGAAGCGCCGGGGTGGGATGAAAATCCTTTGGTCTTTAATATCACCCCCACCCGCGCTGCTGTGCAGCGCGACCTCCCCCCTCAAAGGGGAGGCGGGGATTGCGCCTCACGACTCGCTACTCGCTCGCCAATCCATACG
>CAZCJY010000318.1:0-2994 GCA_964498975.1 uncultured Methylocystis sp. | reverse complement strand
TTGGCGTCGCACGCCGCGTCCGGATCAAGGCCTGCAAGCGGCGAGGCGATGATATTGGTGACGCGCTCCGCGTCGGCGTCTGGCGCGAGCATTTCAATCGCGTCGAGGCGTCGCAGGGCTACGCCGATTGTCGCGTCGCTCATGCCGCGCAACTGCAATTGCGCGCGCTGCGAAAGATCGATGAGGCCGTTGCCGCAGGCTTCGGCGATCTTGGCGATCTCGCGCGCCTGCGCGGCGCCGATGCGCGAACCGATCGCCTTGGCGCGTATCAGCAGGCCGTCGCCGCTTTGCATCGGCGCATAGGCGCCCGGACACCAGCCTTTGATCTCAGGCATCGGCTGCAAGCCGCCCCCCTTGTCGTTCGCCGACATCGGTCAGAATGTCGCGCACGCTGTTGCGCCGGATGCGCCATAGGCCGCGCGCCAGCGCATCGTTGAAGACATGCGCAATCGCTTGCAGCGCGCGCGGGTTTTCGCGGGCGAGAAAGTCACGCACGGCATCATCGCCCAACGTCGCCCGGAAAGCGAGATCGAATTGCGCGTCGCTGACGAGACCGCTTGTCGCGGCGAAAGCGTAAAGATTGTCGATCCCCTCGCCGATTTCGCCGGCGCCGCGATGGCCGTGGCGCATCTGGCCTTGAAGCCAAAGTGGATTGGCGAGGCGCATGCGCAGCACACGGGCGATTTCATCCTTGAGCGGGCGCGCGCGCAGTCGTTCGGGACGCGTCGCGTCGAGATGCAGCAGATCGGCGTCGCCGCCGAGCATGGCGTTGGCGGCGGCGAAGCCGCCTTCGAAATCGGCGAAGGCGGGGCCGGTCAGAACATCGACTTCCGCCATGTCCTGCACATGGAGATGCGCGTCGGCGCGCGCGACCTGCGCGCTGAAAGCTTCATGCGCCGGCGCGCTCTCGCCGGCGCGATTGAGCGCATGGCCGCCGGCGGAAAGATAGGCGCGGGCGAGATCGTCGCGGCTCGACCATTCGCCCCGCACGACGCGGTCGCTGACGCCAAAACCATAAGCTCCATCCGCGGCGCTAAAGACGCGCGCGAGATGATCCGCTTCCTTCAACGGATTGAAGTCGGCGTCCTCATCGAGCGCCGCGACGGCGCGCACGGCGTCGTCGAAAAGCGCGATGAGATTTGGAAACATGTCGCGGAAAAGTCCCGATACTTGCAGCGTCACGTCGACGCGCGGAAAGTCGACCCGCGCCTGCGGCAGGATTTCAAATCCAGTAACGCGTGCGCTCGCCATGTCCCATTGCGGCGCGACGCCGAGAAGCGCGAGCGCCTGCGCGAAATCCTCGCCGCCGGTGCGGATCGTCGCGCTGCCCCACAGATCGAGCATGATGTGGCGCGGGAATTCGCCATGCTGCTGCGCGTGGCGCGTCACCACTTCGCGCGCCGCGCGGCGGCCGATGTCATAAGCCGTCTGCGTCGGCGCATGACGCGGATCGATGCAATAGAGATTGCGGCCCGTCGGCAGAACGTCGGCGCGGCCGCGCGACGGCGCGCCGGCGGGGCCAGGCTCGACAAAGCGCCCCGCGAGCGCGGCGATAAGCGCGCTTCGTTCGGCGCGCGCGCAGGCGTCGCGCGTTGGATCGCTGTCGGCGCGTCCAAAGACATGCAGACCGTCGCCGATGCGCATTTCCTTCAGGTCGCACATCCAGGCGTCGAGGCGCGTCAAGGTCTCGCCGATGTCGGTCCCGCGCGAGACGCCGCATTCGGCAGTGAGCCCGCTTCGCTCGGCTTCATCGAGTATCGCGCCGGCGATCAGTTTCGCGCGGCGTGGGTCGAGAGAAGTGGCGATCGCATATTCATCGAGCAGCGTTTCGATCTTGGCGGCCGCGTCGAAAAGCTCGGCGTCGACGAGCGGCGGCGTCAGATGGCCGATGGTCACCGCGCCGGCGCGGCGTTTGGCTTGCGCCGCTTCGCCGGGATCGTTGACGATGAAAGGATAGATCAGCGGCGTCGGCCCCAGCACGGCTTCCGGCGCGCAGCTTTCCGAGAGCATGACGGATTTGCCGGGCAGCCATTCGAGCGTGCCATGCGCGCCGAGATGAATGAGCGCGTCGATGTTTCGCACGTAACGCAGCCAGAGATAGAAGGCGACATAGGCGTGGCGCGGCGCCCGCTGGATGTCGTGATAGGTCTCGTAACGCTCTGCGCGCGCGCCGCGGTCCGGTTGCAGGGCGATGACGAGCCCGCCAGCCTCGATGCAGGAGAAGCGAAAGGCATTGTCGCTGACGCTTGGATCGTCCTTTGCCGCGCCCCAGGCGTCGTTGACGCTTTCAACGAATTCTGAAGGGAGCGTTGCAAGGAAGCGGCGGTAGTCATCGAGGGAGAAGCTTATGACGTAGGTCTGTTCTTCCAGTGCGCGCATCAAGGACGGCGTGGCGTCATTGCGAGCGCAGCGAAGCAATCCAGAGTCGCGAGGCTGTTCCTGGATTGCTTCGCCTTCGGCTCGCAATGACAGAGAGCTCTCGATCGAATATCCCGCCTCGCGCAGCGCCTCTATAATCTCCGCGACGCTTGCTTCCGCGTCGAGGCCGATGGCGTAACCGCCGCGTCCGCGCCGGGCGGGATAGTCGGAGAGAATGAGCGCGAGGCTCTTATCGGCGTTTGGCTTGCGGCGCAGCCGCGCCCAATTCAACGCCAGATCGGCGACGAAAGCGATGCGCGAAGCTTCCGGCGCGTGGCGCACGTCATTGAACTCGGCCGCGCCGCGAGCCGGCGATTCCTCCTTGAAGGAAATCGCGCGCGTGAAAATGCGGCCGTCGACTTCCGGCAGCACGACATTCATCGCGAGATCGGCGCCGTTCGCGCCCCGCACGGAGGCAGTCCATGCGTCGCGCGTCGATGTCGCGAGCGCGACTTGCAAGACGGGTGCGTCGGCGTTGTCGAGCACTGAGCCCTTGTCGCGCCGCGCCGAAAAGGCCGTGGCGTTGAGAATGACGTCGGGCGCGCAGACGTCGAGCGCGCGCGCGCTGAAATCCTC
>CAZCJY010000317.1:373-2996 GCA_964498975.1 uncultured Methylocystis sp. | reverse complement strand
AGCCCGCCGTATAGGGAAAGCCCGTCAGCGCCAGCGTGCCGATGGTCATCATCGCGAAGGTGAAAGGGATTTCCTTACGCAGGCCGCCCATGTTGCGCATGTCCTGCTCGTGATGCATCGCATGGATGACCGAGCCTGCGCCCAGGAACAGCAGCGCCTTGAAGAAGGCATGGGTGAACAGATGGAAAATGCCGAGCGAATAGGCGCCGACCCCTTCCGCGACGAACATATAGCCGAGCTGCGAACAGGTCGAATAGGCGATCACGCGCTTGATGTCGTTTTGCACGAGGCCGACGGTCGCGGCGAAGAATGCGGTCACCGCGCCGATGATCGTGACGAAGGCGAGCGCGTCGGGCGCATGTTCGAAAATCGGCGACAGGCGCGCGACCATGAAGACGCCAGCCGTCACCATGGTTGCGGCGTGGATGAGCGCCGAGACGGGCGTTGGGCCCTCCATCGCGTCCGGCAACCATGTATGCAGGAAGAACTGCGCCGATTTGCCCATCGCGCCGATGAACAGCAGGAAGGCCGCCATTGTCAGCGCATCCACATCCATCCCGAAGACGTGGATCGTCTTGCCCGCGAGCCCCGGAACGGCGGCGAACACTTCCTCGAAGCCAAGCGACTTCGTCAGTTGGAAAACGAGGAAAATGCCGAGCGCGAAGCCAAAATCGCCGACGCGATTGACAACGAAAGCCTTGATCGCGGCGGCGTTGGCCGAGGGCTTTTGATACCAGAAACCAATGAGGAGATAAGAGGCGAGGCCGACGCCCTCCCAGCCGAAGAACATCTGCACGAGATTATCGGCAGTCACCAGCATCAGCATGGCGAAAGTGAAGAGCGAGAGATAGGCGAAGAAGCGCGGCCGGTGCGGATCTTCGTGCATATAGCCGATCGAATAGAGATGCACGAGGCTCGACACCGTGTTGACGACGACGAGCATCACCGCCGTCAGCGTGTCGACGCGCAGCGCCCAGTCGACCTTGAGCGCGCCCACGGTCATCCAATTGCCGAGGACCGGCGTGTAACCATGATTGTGGCCAAGCGCGACGTCGAAGAAGACGACCCATGACAGGGCGGCAGAGATCAGCAGCAGGCCCGTCGTAATGAGCTCGGACGGGCGCGGCCCAATCAGGCGCCCAAAGGCGCCGGCGATCAGAAAGCCGGCGAGCGGAAGAAAGACGATTGCTTGAATCATCGCTAGGGTCAGCCCTTCAAGGAATTGATGTCTTCGACCGCGATCGTGCCGCGATTGCGATAGAAGGCGACGAGAATCGCAAGGCCGATCGCCGCTTCCGCCGCCGCCACGGTGAGCACGAAGAGCGCGAACACCTGCCCCGTCAGATCGCCAAGCGATTGCGAGAAAGCGACGAAGTTGATGTTGACGGAGAGCAGAATCAATTCGACCGACATCAGGATAACGATGATGTTCTTACGGTTGAGGATGATTCCCGCAATGCCCAGCGTGAACAGGATCGCCGTGACGACGAGGTAATGGGTCAGGCCGATGGTCAGCATATCTTTCCTCGTTACACGCCGGTCCGGAAAGGAACTTTCTTGATCTCGATGACATTCTCGCGCGTGCGCGCGTTCTGCTCGTCGATCTTCTGGCGTTTGACGTTGGGCTTGTGGTGGAGGGTCAGCACGATCGCGCCAATCATGGCGGTGAGCAGCACCAGCGCCGACGCCTGGAAGAAGATCACATATTTCGTATAGAGCACCTGGCCGAGCGCGGCGGTGTTGGACATTTGCGGGATGATCGGCGTCACGGCCGCGTCGGACGCGGTCGGCGCTGATTGCCAGCCAAACGCCATCATGCCGAGTTCAGCCAATACGAGGACGCCAACGCCGACGCTGACCGGAAGATATTTGATGAAGCCCTGCTTCAATTCGGCGAAGTCGACGTCGAGCATCATCACGACGAAGAGGAACAGCACGGCGACCGCGCCGACATAGACGACGATGAGGATCATCGCCAGAAACTCGGCGCCGGCGAGCAGGAACAGCCCCGCGCCATTGCAGAAGGCGAGGATGAGGAACAGCACTGAATGCACCGGATTGCGGGCGAAGATCACCACGCAGGCCGAGGCGAGCATCATCGTCGCGAAGATGTAAAAGAATACGGCCGCCACGTCCTCGTCCTCTCCTCATGAGCGCGCGACGCTGTCGCGGCTCGCATTCTCTCGTCAGCGATAAGGCGAATCGAGCGCGATGTTGCGCGCGATCTCGCGCTCCCATCGGTCGCCGTTCTCGAGCAGACGCTCCTTGGTGTAGTAGAGCTCCTCGCGGGTCTCGACCGCGAATTCGGAGTTCGGGCCTTCCACGATCGCGTCGACCGGGCATGCCTCCTGGCAATAGCCGCAATAGATGCACTTCACCATGTCGATGTCGTAGCGCGTCGTGCGGCGCGTGCCGTCATTGCGACGCGGACCCGCTTCGATGGTGATGGCTTGTGCCGGGCAGATCGCTTCGCAGAGCTTACAGGCGATGCAGCGCTCCTCGCCATTGGGATAGCGGCGCAGCGCGTGCTCCCCGCGATAGCGCGGCGATTGCGGATTCTTCTCATGCGGATAGTTGAGCGTCGCCTTCGGCTTGAAGAAGTAGCGCATCGACAGCAGGAAAG
>CAZCJY010000317.1:0-363 GCA_964498975.1 uncultured Methylocystis sp. | reverse complement strand
GAAAGCGCCGACGAATTCGGAGAGGAAGAGCGATTTGGCGGCTTGATCGAGTTTCATGACGCCCTCAATTGCCTGCCGCGCCGGTCGGCCAGAACTGCAGCACGGCGGCGACCACGACGACCATGGCGAGAGATATCGGCAGAAACACCTTCCAGCCGAGACGCATCAGCTGATCGTAGCGATAACGCGGCACGAAGGCTTTCACCATGGCGAAGAAGAAGAAGAAGAAGCTCGCCTTCAGCACGAACCAGATCACGCCCGGCACATAGGTGAAGGGCGCGACATTCACGGGCGGCAGCCAGCCGCCGAAGAACAGGATCGTCAGCAGCGCGCACATGGTGACGATCGCCACATATTCGGCGA
>CAZCJY010000316.1:0-3017 GCA_964498975.1 uncultured Methylocystis sp. | reverse complement strand
CCTCCGCCCTCGCCGGGACGCGCCGGCGTCGCGCGGCGCCATAATTGGCGGCGAAGAAGCGGCACCCCATTAAAGCACCGGCGCCGCTCGGGCCGGTAAATTCCTCGTTTTCAAAGCTTTAACCATTCTCCTTTACCCTGCTCTACGGTCAAGAATTCGCCCCAAAGCAGCCAAAGCAAGGCCGTGAAGCTCTGTTGAGAATAGCGCCGGGGCATCCCCGCGCAGTTCTTGCGGTCGATTCGGACTTGCCGCGTTTTCGCGCCGTGTCGATCCAGTCGAAACGCCTGCCGGGGGAGATCAATTCGGAGGTAGGGGCGGATGATGCAGGAAATCGGTGCGCCACCGTATTTTGTTTCTTTGGATCGGCGTATTTATTCTCGCAAAAGCTCGTCTCATCTCGTCATCGCCGCTGGCGCGCTGGCGCTGAGCCTGTCGGCGGGCCTGTGGACGCTGCTGCAGCGTCCCGCCGCGCCCAAGGCCGCCAATGCTTCGGCGCCGACCTTGGCCCAAAATCCCTATGGCGCGCTCGTCGGCTTCGGCGGTCGCGCGCGGACCGCCCTGGCGCCGACGCTGCGCGGCGAGTTCGAAGGCAGGATCGAGGCGGCGGCGCATACGCCCCCCGCCGTGGTTCCGGAGCGGCAAGAGATCGACCAAAAGCCGGTGACGACGGCCGCCGCCGAAGTCGAGAGCGCGAGCGAGGGCGCGCCGCTTCCGCCGCGCCGCCCCGTCGAGCTTAGCGTCCAGGCGAGCCGCGGCCTGTTTCAGGGCCCGCTTCGCCGCATGGCGGGTCGGACCGTCGTCCCGATTTCGCCCGAAGACAATCGGTCGATCTTCGAGAAATTCTTCGGGATCGGCGATTCCGCGCAGCCCGCGCGACCGCAGGCCTCCGGGCAGGCGCTGGCCTATGCCGCGCCGGAAACCGGCGCGCTGAACAGCCTTTTGGGCGGCCCGCGCGGCGTCGCGAACCCGTCGCCCGGCTACGACCGGCAAACCGCGATCTATGACATCTCGGCGCATACGGTCTACATGCCCAATGGCGCGCGGCTCGAAGCGCATTCGGGCCTGCGCGAGCATCTCGATAATCCGCGCTATGTCCATGTGCGCATGCGCGGTCCGACGCCGCCGCATGTCTATGATCTGTCGCCGCGCGAGGCGCTGTTCCACGGCGTGGAGGCCTTGCGCCTCACGCCGATCGGCGGCGAGGGCGCCATCTTCGGGCGCGCGGGCCTCCTGGCGCACACTTACATGCTCGGGCCGAACGGCGATTCGAACGGCTGCGTCTCCTTCCGAGACTATCAGGCCTTCCTGCGCGCCTATAAGAACGGCGAAGTGAAGCGCCTCGTCGTCGTCGCGCATATGTAAGCGCCTATTCTCAGTACGAAAACGAAGAAGCGGCCGCGATCGGCCGCTTTTTTGTATCGTCGCGCGCGTTGGGTCGCGCAGGCCGCAATGACGACAAGTTTCTTGTCGCGGCGCTAAAGATCAAATAGCATTTGGCTTTGGATCACGTGAGGGGTTTGCATGACCGTATCGATGTATATCATCAATCCGGCGGGCGATTTTCCAACCTATTTCGGCGGCGAAGCCATGGCGGCGTCCGGCGTGACGGGCGGCGTCATGATGGCGGACCTCGCGACCGCGACCGTCGCGGCGCTCGCCCCGAAGGACTTCGAATTCGAACTCTGCGAAGAGCAGGTCGAACCGGTGAATTTCGACCATCCCGCCGACTGGATCGCCATCACGGGCAAGGTCAGCCAGCGCCAGCGCATGATCGCGATCGCCGACGAGTTCCGGCGGCGCGGCAAGCGCGTCATCATCGGCGGCCCCTATGCGAGCCTTTCCCCGGCGCGGCTGCGCGATCACTGCGACGTGCTTGTGAGCGGCGAGACGGAGGAAATCGCCGGCGAACTCTTCTCCGATCTTCGCGCCGGCAAGCCGAAGGACAGCTATATCGGCGACAAGCCGTCGCTCGCTTCGTCGCCGCTCCCGCGCTGGGATCTCTACCGCAACGATCGCGCGATCCTCGGCGCGGTGCAGACGTCGCGCGGATGTCCGTTCGAATGCGAATTCTGCGACGTCATTCAGTATCTGGGGCGCAAGCAGCGTCACAAGCCCATCGCCAACGTCATCGCCGAGCTCGACGCGCTCTGGGCGGCGGGCTATCGCACGGCCTTCCTCGCCGACGACAATTTCACGGCCTATCGCGCGCATTGCAAGGAACTGCTCGCCGCGATCGCGCATTGGCGCCGCCATCATCCGATGGAGTTCGTGACGCAGATATCCATCGACGCGACGCGCGATGAGGAACTGCTCGACATGTGCGCGGCGGCGGGCCTGACGCAGGTATTCGTCGGCATCGAGACGCCCAATGTCGAAAGCCTGCGCGAGACCGGCAAGCGGCAGAATCTCAAGATCAGCCTCGTCGACGAAATCCAGAAACTCGTCGACCACGGCATCTCCGTCATGGGCGGCATGATCGTCGGCTTCGACCATGACGGTCCGGGCGTCTTCGCCCAGCAGTATGATTTCGCCATGGCGACGCCGATCCCGATCTTCAGCCTCGGCGCGCTGATGGCGTCGGAAGCGACGCCGCTTTTCGACCGCATCACCCGCGAAGGCCGGCTGATCACCGGCGGCGTCGAGACCCAGGCCGTGCCGTGGAGCTCCAACATCCAGTGCCAGACCATGAACATGGAGGAGCTGCATCACGGCATGCAGAATCTCTGCAACGCGATCTACGCCCCGGCGGCCTTCGGCGAGCGCATGCTGCGCATGATCAGCACGTTCGGTCGCAACCGAAAGGGGCCTGCGCCGCAACCCTTCGATGCCAACTCGCTGCGCGAGGTCGAGAAGCAGGCCATGCAGGTCGGCATGGACGTGCGCAAGATGGGCGAGGCGGAAGGCCGCATGTGGAACAAGGTCTGGGGCGCCGCGGTGCGCAAGCCCGAGACCATCACCATCGTCGCGCGCATCATGTTCCAATATGCGCAGGCGCGGCACATGTTCGACAAGGGCAA
>CAZCJY010000315.1:2299-3036 GCA_964498975.1 uncultured Methylocystis sp. | reverse complement strand
CAGCGCGCGGCGGATTTCGCGCAGGGCCTCATTGACGTCGGCCTCTGAAAGCGAGCCGCGCCTTGTAAGCTTGTCGAAAATGCCGGAGAGCTTGTCGGAAAGGCTCTCGAACATGGTTTTCTCCTAAAGAGCGTTCGGCGCTCCAAAGCAAAACGCGCCCGGGGGCGCATCGCGCTGCCGGGCGTTGGCCTTCCGTCTCTCTTGGGCGGATCGGCTTTGGTCAGGTTTCTCTTTCGAGATTTGCGGGATTTCTATGCGCGTCTACCGTTGGAGTCAACGCCTGCGCGTTTTGGCGCTATCATTCTCCGTATTCTCGCCGGGCGCGCCAATCGCCATGACCTTCGACGAATTTCTTGCTTCGCTCGCCGGGCCGCAAGCGCCTATGCCGCCGCCCTTGCGCGCGCTCTGGCTGGACGCGAAGGGCGATTGGGATGGCGCGCATAAATGCGTCGACCGGCTTTCCGATCCGGACAGCATGTGGGTCCACGCCTATCTCCATCGCAAGGAGGGCGATCTTTCGAACGCCGGCTATTGGTATCGGCGCGCCGGGCGGGAGCCGCACAAGGGCGCGCTTGAAGCGGAATGGCGCGAGATCGCGGCGGCGCTCCTCGACAAGGAAGCTCAGCGGTGAACGGCCCCCACCCTAGCCCTCCCCCGCTTCGCGGGAGAGGGAACACGCGGTGGCGGGCGCACTCCCTCTCCCGCGAGCGAAGCGATGCGGGGGAGGGAGTGCGCCC
>CAZCJY010000315.1:520-2289 GCA_964498975.1 uncultured Methylocystis sp. | reverse complement strand
GAGGGGGCGGTTCACTTCCGCCGGACTGGCGATGACCGGCTTGGCTCCCTCCCTAGCCGACGCCCTAGAATTGCTGCGCAGCAAATTCGGCTTTTCAGACTTCCTGCCCGGACAGGCGGAAGTCGTCGAGGCCGTGCTCGCCGGGGGCGACGCTATCGCCGTCATGCCGACCGGCTCGGGCAAATCGCTGCTTTATCAGCTCCCAGCGGCCGCTGGCCCGGGCCTTGTCGTTGTCTGTTCGCCGCTCATCGCGCTGATGCGCGATCAGCTTCGCGCCCTCGCCGATAAGGGCGTCGCCGCCGTCGCGCTCCATTCCATGCAGGACGACGAAGAAGCCGCCGCCGCCATCGACGCCCTCGCGTCGGGCCGGGCGAGGCTGCTCTACGCCGCGCCTGAGCGGCTGGCGCAGGAGGGAACGCAGCAATTGCTGCGCAAAAACCGCGTCAGGCTTTTTGCGGTGGACGAGGCCCATTGCGTCTCGCATTGGGGCCATGAGTTTCGCCCCGAATATCGGGCGCTCAGCGAGATCGCGCGGAAACTGGGCGCGCCGCCCGTGCTCGCGGTCACCGCGACGGCAAGCCCGCGCACCCGCGACGACATCGCCCGTACGCTTTTTGTCCGGCCGCCGCAGATTTTCCAGCGCTCATTCGCGCGGCCGAATCTGTCGCTCAATTTCGCGCGCAAGCGTCCCGGCCTGCGCCAGATCGTCGACTTCGCCAAAGAGGGCCGGCGCAGCGAGGGGACGAAGACCGGAATTGTCTATTGCAATTCGCGCAACCGGACGGATGCGCTGGCGCGTGATCTCGCCCGGCTCGGCCTCGACGCGCTGTCCTATCACGCGGGGCTCGACGCCTATACGCGCGCCGCCCATCAGGACGCCTTCTTCGCGCGCGAGGGCGTCGTCATGGTCGCGACCATCGCCTTCGGCATGGGCGTCGACAAGCCCAATGTGCGCTTCATCGTCCACGCCGATCTGCCGGCTTCGGTCGAGGGCTATTATCAGGAGATCGGCCGCGCCGGCCGCGACGGGGCGCCGGCGCGCGCGCTCACCCTTTTTTCTCCCGGCGAATTGGCGCTGCGCTGGCGGGCGCCGGAGGTTGCGGCGCTGGATGAAGCGGCGGCGGCCGAATATGCGCGCCGCAAGGCGATGGCGCGGCTCGCCGCCGCGCCCGGCTGCCGCTTCCAGCGGCTGCTTGCGCAATTTGGCGAAGCGAGCGCCTCTTGCGGTAAATGCGACCATTGCCGTGGCGGGCCCTTGGCCTTACCACGTCGCCTCGAAGCGCTGACTCTCGGCTGGCGCGCGGCGCTGGAAAGCCGGCTCGCGCATCTCATCCATGACGATGGCGCCGGAGCGGAGCCCGAGGCCGCCGCGCCCGCCCAAGAAACCGCGGCGCCTTTTGAGCCGGCGGAGTTTCCTTTGACGATCGAACAGGCGCGGCTGCTGCGCGCTCTGGAGGCGGAGCGCATTGCGATCGCCAAACGGCGGGGCGTCGCTCCGCGCGCCGTCGCGGGCGAAGCGGCGCTGCGGGCGCTGGCCCGGACGCGGCCCGAAGACCTCGACGATCCGCTGTTGCGGGAGATCGAGGATGCGCCGGCGCTTCTGCGCGTCATTTGCGCCGTGCGATAGGGTTTCGTTCGGCGCCGCAACACGGTAGGTAGGGGCCCGCCTCGACAGCCCCGTGATCTCTCCATGTCCCCCGACGCCGCCCCGCCGCACAACCCTGCTGAACTTCGGCAGGTCATGGTCGGGCTTGGCCTCGCCATGCTGC
>CAZCJY010000315.1:0-510 GCA_964498975.1 uncultured Methylocystis sp. | reverse complement strand
CCTCCCCTGGATCGTCACCGCCTATCTCGTCGCCGCGACGGTGGTGACGCCGCTCTACGGCAAATTCGCCGATGTTTACGGCCGCCGCGTCGTCATTCTCGTCGGCGTCGCGACTTTCATTCTCGGCTCGGTCGCCTGCGCGCTTGCGCCGAGCATGAGCGCGCTGGCCCTCGCCCGCGTCGTGCAGGGTCTGGGCGGCGGAGGATTGATCTCGCTCGGCCAAACCATCGTCGCCGATCTCGTGAGCCCCCGCGAGCGCGGCCGCTATCAATCCTATTTTGCCGCCGTCTTCATCACTTCCAGCATCGCCGGCCCGGCGCTCGGCGGCTTTTTTTCGCAATATTGGCACTGGTCGCTGATTTTCTGGATCAATCTGCCGCTCGGCCTCGCGGCCTTCGTCATCGTCAACGCGAGGCTCAGGCGTCTGCCGGAGCGCCGCCATCCGCATCGCGTCGATTATCTCGGCGCGGCGTTGCTCGTCATGGCCTCGGGCCTGCTCGTGCTGGCGCT
>CAZCJY010000314.1:0-3070 GCA_964498975.1 uncultured Methylocystis sp. | reverse complement strand
GGGTGGGGGTGGCGTAGAGGCGCTCGCCCATGATCATCGAGCCGACGCGCACATAAGTCGCGCCGAGCTGAATTGCGAGCTCAAAGTCCGAACTCATGCCCATCGAGAGTTCGCTGAGGCCATTGCGCGCGGCGATGTCGGCCAAGAGCGCGAAATGGGGCGAGGCCTGCTCGTCGACCGGCGGCACGCACATCAGCCCCGTGATCGTGAGCCCGTATTTGTCGCGGCAGGCGCCGAGAAATGCGTCGGCGTCCTCGGGAAGAATGCCCGCCTTCTGCGGCTCGGCGCCGGTGTTGACCTGGACGAAGAGCCGCGGGCGCTTGCCGGTCTTCGTCATCTCTGTTGCAAGCGCCTGAGCGATTTTCTCGCGGTCGACGCTCTGGATCGCGTCGAACAGCTCGACCGCCTCGCGCGTCTTGTTGGATTGCAGCGGGCCGATGAGATGCAGCTCGATATCGGGATATTTTTCGCGCAAGCCGGGCCATTTGCCCATCGCTTCCTGCACGCGATTTTCGCCGAAGACGCGATGGCCGGCGTCCAGCAGCGGAATCACGTCCTCCGCTGGAAAAGTCTTGGTGACGCAGACGAGCGTCACCGAATTCGGATCGCGCCCGCAGTCCGATGCGGCGCGGCGGATTGTTTCGCGCGTCGATTCAAGGCGATCGATAATCGTCATGCGGCGAAGATCGCGATTTTCCTAAATGGGTCAAGTTTTCGCGAATTCATATCGCGGAACTTACGTCAATCTTAAGCGTTAGGAGTTTGGGCGGGCGAGAGATGCGCAGCTGAGTCCCAAAGATTCATCATTGAGAAACAAACGCGCCCTACCAATAACCCGATTTCATACAAACTTAGGAGGCCGATGATGGTCAACGATAGCCTGACTTATGACGCGCCGCTTCACGCGCACCATATTCGCCGCAAATGGGGATGGATCGTCGCGCTGGGCGTGCTGATGCTCGTCGGCGGCGTCTTCGCGCTCTATGACGTCACGACCGCCACGCTTGTGACTGTGCTTTATGTCGGCGCCGCCATGCTCGTCGCCGGCGCGATGGAAATCGTCACCGCTGTTCAAATGCGCCCCTGGACCAGGGCGCTGCTCTGGGGCGCCATCGGTGTCGCGACGATGATTGCCGGCTTCCTGACGTTCCGCGATCCGCTGTTGGCGGCGGTGTCGTTCACGGCGTTCGTGGGCTTCACGTTGATTATCGCGGGGGCGTTTCGTCTGGTCCTCGCCTATCATATTCGCGACGTCGGCCCTTGGGGAATCGTCGCCCTTTCGGGGCTGATCAGCATCGTCCTTGGCGGCATGATCGTTGCGCAATGGCCCTATTCCGGGCTTTACGTGCTCGGCCTTTTCCTCGCGGTCAATCTGATCTTCGAGGGCGTGGGCTGGATCACGGTCGGACTTTCGGCGAAGCCGTAAGCCGGCCAAATCGAGCCAGCAAGACAGGGGGCCGACGGCCCCCTTTTTCTTGGCCTCCGCGGGCAGCGGGGACGAAAGCCGCCCTTTGACATCCCCCCTTGCGCCCGGCATTACAGGCGAAATCCCGCCTTCGACCGGACGCGCGCCCATCCATGAGACCAGAACGCTATAATTTTGCAGAGGCGGAGCCGCGCTGGCAAAAGATTTGGGAAGAAAAACAGATTTTTAGCGCCGACGCCAACCCGTCTGCGCAAAAATATTACGTGCTCGAGATGTTTCCCTATCCCTCGGGCCGTCTCCACATGGGCCATGTGCGCAATTATTCCATGGGCGACGTCATCGCCCGCTACATGCGCGCCAAAGGCTATGACGTGCTGCATCCCATGGGCTGGGACGCTTTCGGCCTGCCGGCGGAAAACGCCGCGGTGCAGACCGGCGCGCATCCCGCCCAATGGACCTATGCCAATATCGCCGCCATGCGCGCGCAGCTCAAAACGCTCGGCCTCTCGCTCGACTGGTCGCGCGAAATCGCGACCTGCGATCCCGAATATTATAAGCATCAGCAAAAGCTGTTCCTCGATTTTCTTAAAGCCGGCATCGTCGACCGCAAGAAATCGAAGGTGAACTGGGACCCCGTCGACATGACCGTGCTCGCCAATGAGCAGGTGATCGACGGGCGCGGCTGGCGTTCCGGCGCGCTCGTCGAGCAGCGCGAACTGACACAATGGTTCCTGAAGATCACCGACTATTCGCAGGAGCTGTTGACGGCGCTCGACACATTGGAGCGCTGGCCCGACAAGGTGCGGCTGATGCAGCGCAACTGGATCGGCCGCTCCGAGGGCATGCTGGTGCGCTTCGCGCTAGCACAGCCGCTGGGCGAGACGCGCGAGGTCGAGGTCTTCACCACCCGCGCCGACACGCTTTTCGGCGCGAAGTTCGTGGCGCTCGCCGCCGACCATCCGCTGGCGAAGGCGGCGGCCGAAAAAGACTCGGCGCTCGCCGTTTTCGCCGAAGAGTGCCGGCGCGGCGGAACGTCCGCGGAAGCGATCGAGACCGCCGAGAAGCAGGGATATGATACGGGATTGCGCGTCGCGCATCCCTTCGATCCGGACTGGCTGCTTCCCGTCTATGTCGCGAATTTCATCCTGATGGAATACGGGACGGGCGCGATTTTCGGCTGCCCGGCGCATGACCAGCGCGATTTGGATTTCGCCAATAAATATCGGCTTGGCTTCAGGGTTGTGGTTTGTCCGACTGGCGTCGATGCGGCTGAACTCGAAGCCAATATTACCCGGAGCGGCGAAGCCTTCGACGCCGACGGCAGGCTTGTGAATTCTTCCTTCCTCGACGGCAAATCGGTCGAAGAGGCGAAGGAAGAGGTCGCGAAGCGGCTGGAGACGACCGCGCTTTTCGGCCATCCCCAGGGCGCGCGCAAAGTGAATTTCAAACTGCGCGACTGGGGGATTTCGCGCCAGCGCTATTGGGGTTGCCCGATCCCCATCATTCATTGCGAGCAATGCGGCGCGGTTCCGGTTCCCGACGAAGATCTGCCGGTGAAGCTGCCCGAGGACGTCGCCTTCGATCAGCCGGGCAATCCGCTCGACCGGCACCCCACCTGGAAGCACGTCGCCTGTCCGTCCTGCG
>CAZCJY010000313.1:0-3078 GCA_964498975.1 uncultured Methylocystis sp. | reverse complement strand
ACCTTGAGTCTCTGTCCGCCGACGGAGAGAAGTCCTCCGAGAAGGTGTCAGCGTCGCCGCCGAAAAGTGAAGCTGCTGCCAATGCAAAACCAAAGAGTGTTGCGGCGCCAGACTTCGAGACCAAACTCCGTTCGTTCCTAGAACACGGGCCTGGGAAGGAAGCTTCGTTTGATCTCGGTCGGGTCGCTTTCGATCTGGGCGCTGCGACGCTTACAGCGACGGCGCACGAAGAGCTGCAACGACTTGCAGGGATATTGAGGGAATATCCAGGGACGCACGCTGTGATAGGCGTGCACAGTGATGTTGGTGGCAGCGCCAACCAAATCGCGCGGCTGTCCGCGCAACGCGCCAAGACTGTCCAGAGAGAGTTGATGCGCCTCGGTATCGGACATTCATTCGTTGCAGTGGCGGGCAAGGGGAGAGCCTCCCTGCGCGCATCGACAACGGCACGGCCAGGCTGTGTCTGGATCAATGTCAGGAAGAAATGATCGTCCAGTTAGGCCTAGCGTTCGATGAACCACGCGCTTTGATATGAAAGAGGGCGCACAAAATGGTAGACAAGAACAAAGTCGGCCTCGTAGGCGCAGCGCTTGACGAATGGTTCGGCATGGCAATGTGGGCCTGGCAGACAAGATTCCTGAGAGTTGTCAGCGTTGCTGCCACCTCATTCCAAAATTGCGTTCTGACCCATTCGAACTCCGGATGCAGCGAGATGATGTGCTGCCACCAGGTAACGTCGTCTCTCAATATTGGAGACCTGTCATTGAGCCTGATTTGAAAGGCTCTGGGTTGGTGCTTTAGCGCATCGATGATCGCACTTACCATCTGTGCGCCCATCCCGGCTCGCAGCGAGTTAATTTCTTCTATGTAGAGCTCGGGTGGATCGAACCTGTTGGTGAGCATCAACGATATACCCGACGCTTTGTCATTGCCCGCTTTAACGATCATTTTGGGCGAGGTCGAAGCGAAAATCTCCCAGAAGCCGGGGCCGTAGGATTTCAACGTCACGTACAGCTGTAGCCTCCGCAAATTTAGATACATTGCGCTGGCAGTCGTCTCGACCTGCCGGTCGTCGGGTCTTCCTTCAGTGCTCATGCTAAGCAGATATTCTAGTTTCCGGCAGATAGTAATATACCCCGCGAACGTCGCCTTGGCTGCTCTGCATTCGTCGTCCAATGAATCACCAGCGGTCGGCAACGGCGGTGCCTGAACAGCTCAAGGCAGCTTCAATCGGTGTGCCGAGGCGCTGGGCGGCGGGTGTATGTCGCCCTCAATACCAGCGCGGTGCAAGAGTTGGCTAGGAAAGGAATTGGAGATGGCAGACAAGAATAGAGTTGGCCTCGTGGCCGGAGCGCTCCTTGGCGGATGGCATCTCGTGTGGTCGATCCTTGTTGCGACGGGGGTTGGTCAGACGTTGTATGACTTGATCCTCTGGGCGCACATGATCCATCTCAATATCGTGATCGGCCCGTTCAATCTCGCTGCATCGGCAACATTGATCGTGGTGACGGCGATATTCGGCTATGTGAGCGGATACACCGGCGCGTGGGTATGGAATCGTGTGCATTCATGAGATGAGCACCTCATGCTCTTGCGCAGCGACCGTCGAGCAAGCCGCCACGATTCTCAATTCCAGGTGATGGTGACGCGGCCGGTTCGCGCCAAGCGCTTCCTTCCAATATGCACGATGCAACGCCAACTTCGGGGAATCAAAGGGACGATTCGGCGTTGCCGCCAGAATTCAGCCGTATTCGTTAATGAGAAATGATCGCAACCTGAAAATCGTACGGTACCTGGAGACCGCCTTCCATGATGTCTCGACGCACATGGCTTATCTCAAGTTTCTTCGCCCTGTTGATTGCTTCACCCGCGCACGCGCTGGACAATCCGCTGAACCGCGGTGCGCTGGCGGACTTTATCAATCTCTTCCGCGAGCAGGCCATACCCCGGCAGGTCGTGATCTGGAGACACCCGGGATACAAGAAGGGAAACGTCGTTGTGTCGACAAAAGAACGGCGCCTTTACTATGTGCTCGGCGGCGGCCAGGCCATCGAATATGGCGTTGGCGTTGGTCGCCAGGGATTCACGTGGTCGGGTTCGAAAACCGTCAGCCGCAAGCGCGAATGGCCGGATTGGCGCCCGCCGGCGGTGATGTTGAAACGTCGTCCCGATCTGCCACGACACATGGCAGGCGGGATGGAGAATCCGCTCGGCGCGCGCGCGCTCTACCTCGGGTCGAGCGATTATCGAATCCACGGCTCGAATGAGCCTGATACGATCGGAGCGGCAGTTTCTTCCGGCTGCATCCGCATGACGAACCGCGATGTCGTTGATTTGTACGGCCGGGTGAAGGTCGGCACGAAGGTGGTCGTGCTGAAATGACGCATTCTATTTTTGGACATTGGCAGTTGTCAGGATGATTGACTTCCAGCGTTCGGCGCAATGGCGTCGATGCGTTTGACGATATCCAACGCGAGATCGGAAGAGCGAACATTTACGAAGCCGGTGCGTTGCACATTCGCGACGGTGTCTCGGTTGATGTGCGCTCCCCAGAGATGATGCGTGAGGGGATCGAGCCAATTCATGAGGGGTCGCAGCACGGGGCGTTCAGATATCACGTGCTCGACCATCAATATCCTTCCCCCGGGTTTGAGCACTCTTTGCGCTTCGCGCAATCCTTTCACTGGATCGGGAACAGAGCAAAATACGAATGTCGTGACGACGGCGTCGAATGCGCCATCGCGAAAAGGCAAGGATTGTGCATCCGCCAGCTCTAGGTCTACCTTGCGCCCTAGTCGGATCGCCTTTCGCCTCGCGCGCTCCAACATCCTTTCCGAAATATCGACCGCCGTCACGTGAGCGGGCCGCGGATACCAAGGGATGTTTTTCCCTGTGCCAACGCCCAGCTCCAAGATTCGCTCTGCGTTGCTCACATCGCGCCAAAGGTCTTGTCGCCATTTGCGGAAACGCAATTCGGCGATCCATTCGAGCGCGTCATACACTGGGGCGATGCGATCATAGCGCTTACGCGTCATCGCTGTTTCGTTTCGCATTCCGTCACGGTCGGTCATGGAGTAA
>CAZCJY010000312.1:0-3087 GCA_964498975.1 uncultured Methylocystis sp. | reverse complement strand
CCTCTGGCATGACCTTGAGCACCTCGGACTGATCAGCCGCCAGCGCGATCGACCTCAGCCCGTCCTGATCGGCCCAGACCGCAATCTTCCAGAACTTCATCGGGACTTGCGAATTGAAACGGTATTCCGGATCGTCGTTCGCGAAAATTGGCCCAGCGAAAACCGTAATCCTCTCACGCATCGTCACCGCGTTGCGAAGAACATAGGTCTCGACCGCACGCCATCTCAGTTTGCCCTTTGAGCCGGGACGGTCGAGGCGGCTACCCTGGTTGAAATAACCGACCTGTGGCGCGGCATTCGTGTAGAAAAATGTATCGCGCTCGGCGGCTAAGGCCATGTCGTCCATCCCCCATGCAGGATCGCCGCGGAGGGTGATGTGCCCCTTCTGGAACATTCGTGCCCGTCGTTCGCTTGAATCCTTATCGGGAAAACCAGGAACATTCTGATTCTCGTAAAAGGTTCCAGCCATCTGCTCGTCGGGCGACACGCGCCGGTCCGGACGGAAGGCATCAGCCGCCTCCGCTGCGAACGACTCGACGCCGAGCTGCCCCAGCGTCGGCTGATCTGTGACGGTCTTATCCTTCCGATTGACCGCCTTGATGCGCGAGCCGTCGATATTACAGGCGGTAAAGTAGGCCAGCCGCCTCTCGGCGTTCATCACGATGGAGAAGTGATGGTAGCGCAGCTCATGCGGATCGTCGCCGGGGGCGGCTTCAAGGTTTTTCGCAGGAGTATGCGTCGGCGCCGTCTTCGGAAGTGGAACGACAAAACCCGGAATAAATCCAGGCTCATACCCTCCGCGATCGGAGAAGTCTTCTTCGCGCCTTCTGGCTTCCGCGCCGACGGCTGGTTGCGGGGTCGGGGCTAGCTGTACCTGTTCGGTGCCAGGCGCGCTGCCCAGACCGCCCGGCAAACGCATGCTGATTTCGATGGGGATCATCCACGTCACGCGACCGTCGGCGTCGATTCTCGGTCCACCCGGACCGGCGCCTTTTTCACGCCCTCGAGAAAATGCGGCACGCGATGGCGTCGCCGCTTCGGCGACGCGCGCCGAGCCTTGCCAAATATTGAGAGCGGTGCGTAGCGATTCGCCCGCGCTTCCTGAAATGGTTGGTGTCACGCTGCGCAGGAATTTGACTATCGCGCTGATGCGAATCCCCTCATTTACTTCGCGACGGGGGCCAATCTCCGATCTTCCTTCCAGCCATGGCGTTCCCCAATGGTGAAGCGCGATAGGCTCCCATTGATTGTTGAAAACTGGAGAACCTGATGCGCCGCTTTCGGTGTCGGCGATGTAATGAAGAACCTGATTGAGAGCGTCGCGTGCGACAAGCTGGTTCTCCCGTAGCACAACTTCCTTTAATCGGCCCTGCGGATGCTGGATGATATTGGCAACCTCACCGAGCATATGTTTGTCGCCGGCATCCGAGAGCGGCAGGAAACCAAACTCGTCGAGAAGGCGGTCGCCATATAGGCGGTCGCCAATCCCAATGAGAGTGAAATCCAGGCCCTCTATCCCATCGGAGATAAAGCATCGCTGCGGATCAAATGTGAACCGCGTCACCGGCAATGTGTCGCCATTGGGACCGGTTTCGTATTCAAACTCCGCACAAAATCGTATGGCGTCGGAGGGGTTAGAAATGACGTGGTTATTGGTGATAAACAGGTTGGGCGCCACCATGAAGCCCGTACCTTGCGGCCTGCCATCACGGAATGCAACGCGCGCCACGGCGTTCGCCGCAAGGCGTCCGCGCGCGAAGAAATTGACACCGACGAAATCGAGCGTGCTGCCCCAAATCGCCTCGCGGCCGTCTGATTGCGGCGCGCGTTCAGCTTCCGCTGTTGTTTCGACTGTGCGAGCGGCCTCCTTGATGCTCGCCGCGAGAGCTTCGGCCTGCTGGCGCGACACAGAGGCCTTGGCCTGAAGACGCTCGATTCGCCGCTCTTCTTGGAATTCGGCCCCCAGGGGGTTGCCTGCAGCTATCTGACTAAGAGAATATTCAATCTGTTTCTTTGTTTCGGCGACGCGCGCCGTGACAATTTCATCCAGTTTGGAAGCGTAAATAGTGGTCATCGCGACAATTCCTATAATTCTGCTTATTGTTCAAAATTATGTGACATAACGATGATGCAGTCGAAAACATTCACTGTCAAAACCCTTTCGGAGAAAGATTTCACCTCTCCGCCACGGCCTCCACCTCCAGCCCCTCCAATATCTCGCCCGGCTTCTTCGCCAGCGCGTCGAGCGCGTTGACGCCCTTGGGGGCGGTAAGACGCAGATGCAGGCGCTTGGGCTTCAAGATGAAGGCCGAGACGGCTTCGGCGATGCGCTTGGCCTTTTCCCCGTCGCCGCCCAGCGCCGTGATCGCGCTCGCCGCCGATTTGGCGTAATCCTCGCGCGCCTTTTCGATCGAGGTCTTCTGCTCCTTGGCCTCCAGCGCCAGCACGCGATCGACGAGACCGCCGCCTTCGAGCGTCAGATCGATCGATTTGACCGAGGTCGCGAGCGCCGCCGCGTGCGAAATCACCGGCGATGAAGAGAAGACCGCGCTCGACACATTGGCGAGCGTCGCCGACAGGCGCGCTGCGCCCATGTCCTTGCTGTCGATCAAAACAGGCTCGAATGCGGCTTCCGAGGTCTTCTCGCGCCATTCGCCGGCCGCGGCGGCGGAAAGATCGAGCTCGCGATAGCCGAGCGCCAAAAATTGCGCCGTGTTTTGCGTCTCGCCGCGCGACGCGAGATCGACGACGAATTTGTCTATGCGGCCGGAAAATTTCGTCGGCGTCGTCTCGATGAAATTGCCGAAATCCGCGCTCGCCTTCTCGATGCGGAATTTGATCCGCGAGGCGTCGCTCGTCTTCGCGTCGGGCATGTCGGCGACGACGCCCTTGAGTTCGATGCGCGCGAGCTTGGGATAGGCCGCGCCTTTGAGAACCGGCGCGAGTTGCAGATCGTTCAAGGCGAAGCGCTGCAACGACAGTCTGCCGCCGTCCGACGCATGTAGCGAAAAATCATCAAGGAAAATTTCGCCGGTGCCGGCGCCCGCGACCTTGTTCATGCCGACGCGCGCGATCTTCGCCGTATAG
>CAZCJY010000311.1:0-3098 GCA_964498975.1 uncultured Methylocystis sp. | reverse complement strand
TTTTCGTGACGCAAAGCTGGCGTCTTGTCCTTGACGCCTGGCCGGAGTCGGTCGCCTCTACTTCGACGCTTTGCATTCCTTTCGCACCGTTTCAGGCGATTGCGGCGATCCGCGTCTTTGACGCGAATGACGTCGCGCAAGCGATCGGCGCCGCAACCTATCGCGCGCCTTCCGCCAATGAAGGCGGACGAGTAGCATTCAAGATCGCGCCGCCGGCGCCTGGCCGCGCGACGGACGGAATCGAAATCGACTTCACGGCCGGCTATGGCGCGCTCGCTGTCGATACGCCGCAGCCGCTGCGCCGCGCGATCCTCATGCTTGTCGCGCATTGGCGCGAGAATCGCGGCGACGCCGACGACGACGCCTTGCCCAGGGCGGTCGCGCAGCTCGCCGGGCCCTTCCGCCGGGAACGACTGCTATGAGCAGCCCGCCTGCGATCGGCGCGCTGCGCCAGCGCGTGACGCTGGAAGCGCCAGTCGACACGCCCGACGGCGCCGGCGGCTTTGCGCGCAGCTATGCGCCCGTCGCGCAGGTCTGGGCGCGGATCGCGCCGACAAGCGCGCGCGAGGATTTCGTCGAGCAGCGCGCGGAGCAATCGATCAGCCATCTGGTGACGATCCGCTGGCGGGACGATGTCGCAAGCGCGATGCGGTTTTCCTTTCGCGGACGCAAGCTTCTCATTCGGTCGGTCTTCGATCCCGACGAGCGGCGGCGCTTCCTCATCTGCCAATGCGAAGAGATTTCCTGAGAGGCGTCGCATGAGCATCTCCCCCGTCATCGCGCTGCGCAAAGCGATCCGCGCGCATCTTCTCGCCGACGCCGGCTTCACGACGGCGCTTGGCGGCGCGAAGCTCTTCGACGAGGCTCCGCGCGGAACGGAGCCGCCCTATGCGCTCTTCGCCGAGACGCAGATGCGCGACTGGTCCGCCGATCTCTCGCGCGGCGCGGAGCAGCTATTCGCCATCGGTGTCGTCTCGACAATGCGAGGATTGAGCGAAGCGCTCGATCTCGCGCAACGCATCGTCGATCTTCTCGACGAGGCGCCGCTCGTTCTGCAGGACAATCGGCTCATCGACCTTCGCTTTCTTTCCATGGAGACGCGGCGCGATCAAAACGGCCGCTTCGCCCGCGTCAACATGCGCTTTCGCGCAACAACTGAGTATATCTAGAACATGCTCATGAATCTTCGTTTCATGAACATGTTCTAGATTTATAATTTACGCATTTTCTACGCCGAACCGGCATCCACTTCGGCGGAAAATGCTTTCTAACGGAGCCCGACAATGGCCGCTCAAAAAGGCAAGGACCTGCTTTTGAAAATCAGCGACGGGGCGAGCGCTTTCGTCACCGTCGCCGGCCTGCGCACGCGGCGACTCGCGCTCAACGCCGACACGGTCGACGTGACCGACGCCGAGTCGAGCGGGCGCTGGCGCGAATTGCTCGAAGGCGCCGGCGTCAAGCGCGCCAGCGTTTCGGGAACCGGCGTCTTCAAGGACCAGGCTTCCGACGCCTTGCTGCGCCAGGTTTTTTTCGATGGCCTGTTGCGTGAATGGCAGATCGTCATTCCGGGCTTTGGCGTTCTCGCCGGCCTGTTCCAGATCGCCAATCTCGACTACCGCGGCGAACAGGCCGGGGAAGTGACTTTCGACATTTCGCTCGAATCGGCGGGCGCGCTCGCCTTCACCGCGCTTTGAGGCCCTATCCGACTGAACAGCTCGGATGTCATTCCCGACGCTTCGCGTCAGCGAAGCGATCGGGAATCCAGAAATAGGCCAGCATTCCTGAATTGACTACGGATTCCCGGTCAGGCCTTCGGCCTGCCGGGAATGACGCGGCCCAAGCGAACGGATCGACCGGATTTCATATGAGGAAACGATGGCGAACGGCAAACGCGGCGAGATCGAGGCGCTGCTCGATGGAAAATCTTACACGCTCTGCCTCACACTCGGCGCGCTCGCCGAACTCGAAAGCGGGCTTGGCGCGAGCGACCTTGTCGCGCTCGCGACCCGCTTCGAGGAGCGGCGTCTCTCGGCGCGCGACATTTTGCGCATCATCGGCTGCGGCCTGCGCGGCGCTGGTAACGAATTTAGCGACGAGGAAGTCGCCAAGATGAAAGTTTCGGGGGGACTTGCAGGCTATGTGCGGATCGCGGCTGATCTTCTCGCCGCGACTTTCGCCGAGGAGCCGGAGCAAAACGCGCCCACAAACCCTCCGACGCCGCAGGACGCCTGAAAGCGACGCAAGGGCTGGCGGCGCGCGACGCCTCCCATCGCGCGCCCTTTCCCTTCACGCGCGCCATGGCCTTCGGGCTCGGCGTCCTGCGGCTTTCTTCCCAAGACTTCTGGTCGATGACGCCGCGCGAGCTCTTTCACGCGGTCGAGGGCGTTTGTGGCCCCTCGCCCGGCGCGCTGTCGCGCGCCGCGCTCGATGAACTGATGCGACGTTTCCCCGACAAAGGAAGACTGACATGATGGCGGGCGCCGACAATTTTCCCGACCCGTTCAACGAGCCGGGCGCCAATGAGCGCTTCGCGACGCAGGATCTGCGTGCAATAAAACTGCTGCTCGACCAGATCAACGTCTCGGCGGGAAATGTCACGAAGACGCTGGCGACAGGCTTCGGATCGGCGACGACGAGCTGCAAGAGTTTCAATGACACGCTCGCGAATATCGCACAGTCGCTCGCGCGAATGGCGTTGCGCGCCGGAACGAAGGCGCTCGCGGAAGGGCTTGTCGGCGGCTTGAGCGGCATGTTCTCGAATGCCTTCGGCGGCGCGACGCCCATCGCGCCTTTCGCGCAAGGCGGCGTGATCGCAAGCCCGACCTATTTCGCCAATGGCGGCGTAGTCGGGCTGATGGGCGAGCGCGGCGCAGAGGCGATCATGCCGCTGGCGCGCGGACCCGACGGGCGGCTCGGCGTCGTCGCGCAAAACGCCGCGGCGCGCCCGGTGAGCGTCACGGTCAATATCGCCGCGCAGGATGTCGAGAGCTTCCGCCGCTCCGAAGCGCAGATCACTGGCGCGCTGGCGCGGGCCGTGGCGCGCGGCCAACGCAATCTCTGACAGGACGCGACGACCATGAGCGATTTTAACGAAATAC
>CAZCJY010000310.1:0-3104 GCA_964498975.1 uncultured Methylocystis sp. | reverse complement strand
TGCCGGGGAGGTCGCGAAAGCGCTCATGGCAAAGGCGCCGGAGCTTTTCTCACAGCCGCCGAAAATCGAGAAAGTTGATGTGCTGGCGTCAAAGCTAGGCTGAAAAAGCAAAACGCCCTGCCATGACATTCACGGTCGGGGCGTGAGCCTATTCAAGTCCGAGCGTGCGCAAATTCACATTGACGCCGACGGTGACAAGACTCCGCATTATTTCTCGGCGCCGGACGGCAAGCCGCTCGCCCTCGCGGGCTTATGGGAGAGCTTTACCGATCCCGAGACGCGGGCGTTGAACGACTCGGCGACGATCATCGTCGGCGCAGCCAATGAATGGATGCGCCGCTTTCACGATCGAATGCCGGTCATTCTCGATTGGCGCAACATTGGCGCTTGGCTGGCCGGCGACGATGCGGGCGCGCTGTTGAAGCCGCCGCCGGATGATAGCTTACAAGAGTGGATCGTGTCGCCGCGCGTCAATCGCTCGGGCGTCGGCGATGACGATGCAGGGTTGATTGAGAGTCGAGGCGGCTTGAGCGATTAATGATGACGAGAGACCAGCAACGTGGCCGCGATTGACGGGCCGACGCCGAGCCAAGCCCTGCGTCGGCTCAATTGCTGATTAGAAGAAGAGGCCGAGGCAGGTGCCCGCGAGACCGCCGACGATGGCGGCAGCGATCGTGTTCTGAAGGCCGCCGAGCGCCACAGAAGCGAGGCCGCCGAGAAAAACGGCGCCGATGCCAGCGAAGATGTAGGTGTGGGTTGTGATTTCGAATTCTTTCTCAGCCACGGTCGTCATTCCTCCTTTGTCCCGAGAGATGCGCCTTGTTCTTTGTTTCAGGCGCTTTTCGCTCGCCCATAACTTGCGAAGCGCGCCGCAGTGGCTTGAGCGGAAAAAGAGCGGCCTCCCCCGTTCCCATTGGCAAGAGGCCGCTAGACAGGGGTTTCCGCATGCCGTGCGGAATGGAGCTAACCTTGTGCGGCTGCGCCGAGCGTCAACCTCAAATCGTGTAAATATCTCTCAAACGAAAACGGCCCCGCCATTGCTGGCAGGGCCTGGGCTCGAAACTCGCCGCGGGGCTGACGATGTGGACTGCATAACGCGGCGAGCGGTAGGGAGTGTTGCGGAGCGACGATGTTCCCGTCAATCATCGATCCAGAAGATATTTAAGAAAAAGTCACCGCCATCACTGATAGGCCGCCAGCCGGAAGCCCAACGCGCTTAACTGCGGCTCCCTGCGGAGCAAATTCCCTTTCTTTTCCATAGATTTAGTCACCCCCTACTAGGCCCAATTAAAGCGCCTCGTGTTACGCTCGCGGCACGAATCAGAAAGGGCGCGCCAATGAAACGCATCGAATTTACGTGCGATGGTTGCGATCTTGTCGAACGTGTCGCTTTGCCAGCGGACGGCAACGCCAACTTCATGTTTGAAGGGTGGACAGCGCACCGTGTGATAGCGGAAGAAAACGGCTCCGCAACATATGACATATCGGCTGATTTATGCCCGAGATGTTCGGAAAAGATACGCCACGCGATCAACCCGGCGAATTGGCCGCGCTCCGAGACGACCATTAGGGCGTTCGCCAGGAAATAGCGCTCTGCACTGGAATGAAAAACGGCCTCGCCTAAGAAGCGAGGCCGTCGAGGGGGCGTAGATTTATTGATTACCGCGGCAACACCTAAAGCGTCGCGCAATGAGCGCCTGCGGTCAATTTGTCCTTAAGGGCGAGGGAAAACTACGACTTTTGATCGCGCCTCGACCGCCGCCGCATCCTTAAGTTCTTGACCCTCGACGACGCGCATGCCGTCGCGCAAGCCATCGCGCGGGCGCTGACTGCGGAGGCGGAAGACTCCCCGAGTAAGCGGGCGGCGTCTTTCCGTGACAAATGCCGGCGATCGCTAACAGTCCAATGGCCATTCCGACCGCGTGCGGCGACGTGCCTAATTGAAGTTCGATCCGCTAGCGCCCAAACATCGTGCATGATCCGCGCCCCCATTACTAACGCCGTGGTTGCGTCAATCGTCGTCGCCGAGATATTGGGCGCGCTGATGCTTTTGCTTCAGCGCTGAGGTTTCGTTCCTAATCGAGGCTTGGATCGAGCCCGGCCAAAGACAAGGCGAAGACGACGACGCACAAGGCGAGCGCGACCGTGACCCCGATAAGCGGCGCGGCGAGGCTTGGGAGTTTCTTCAGGAAGCGCATGAACCGGTTCGCCTAGGAAAGAGCGCGATCTAAGAGGCGAACCGTTAAAAGGGCGTTGAAGGACCGCTGTCAAGCCGGGAGGCAACAGCGCTAATTCGACTGATGACGCCGCGCAGGAGCGTGGGGAGGTCGCAAGTTAGCGTGATGGCCGTAGGCCTTCCAAAGCGGAAGGCCAAAATCCGACCGTCTCCGACATCGGCCTCACGCACAAGGACATCCACGAAGCGCGCCCAATCCGCGATGCCGAGGAGGCCGATCCCGGCATTGGGAACGCGTCAAGGAAGCGATCCATAAGCAGCAAGCGCAGCGCTAGAGTCCCGCGGCGCGGCGCACAAAAAGCCCGGCCGTTGCTGACCGGGCAATGAGTGGCGCAACCTGGGAGGGTTGCATCGACGCGGGTTGCGTCGACTTTGCTGCTTATGGAATTAGGGCCGCCACGAACGGCTTCAACCCCAAGACGCAAAACGCCCCGCCGATATATCTACGGACGGGGCGTTCATGCGACGGCGACCGGCTGGCGTTAGTGCCGCGTAATAACTGTGAAGCCCTCGTCTTCAAGATCTTCAGCTAGGGCCCCGCCTCCGCGGTATTCAACCACAAACGCCTTGCCGCACCATAGCCACTCATCGACGCCCACCTTATCCCGCACAAAGTTCTGCGCGGCCTCGCTCAGCGGCTCGAACAACCACACGCCTGTCTGATCGGTGATAATAAAATCCTGCGTCATGGCTTCCTCCCCTATTGAGATGCCTGGGCGATTCCGGCCTAGGCTGTCCATTCATTGGGGCGACCACTTATTTAGGGCGAGCGCCTGCCCATGCCAGTCCCTGCGGCTATGGCTCCTTGTAGCTTCAATGCAAAACGCCCCGCCAGTTCATCCGTGGTCGGGGCGTTTCTTTGGCGACG
>CAZCJY010000309.1:0-3132 GCA_964498975.1 uncultured Methylocystis sp. | reverse complement strand
GTTTTTCGCAGGCGTCGGCGGCGTTGGAGACAAGTTCGCGCAGGAAAACGTCGCGTTCCGAATAGACGGAATGCGTCATCAGCTCGAGGAGACGCGCGACATCGGCTTCGAAGCCGAAATCGGCGGCATTTTGCGATTCGTTGGCCGGGGCGGCGGCGTCGACGGATAAGGCGTCGTCGGTCATGTCCTCTCCAAAGAAAAAGAGAAATGCGACTCGCGGGTTGGCGCGATTGCGCACCTTGAGTTCGTCATTGTTGTGGAATTTGCAAGACTGCTCTGTGCGCCTGGCTCCAACGCGTCGGCGCGGTCCCGACGAAGTAGACGAGCCGGCGCGGGAGCGAACTCCCGGCCGGCTCGACCATCGCCACGACCTCTATATCTCGTGACCGCACGCTTCCGGGGGGCTGGGGGGCTGACGAAAACCGGAACCGCGCGGCCCCGAGCTGTCGAGGCAATGAATTTTACTTTGGGCGACTCGTTTGGCTGGCAAGGGGCGTCATGCCGGCGAAAGTGTGATTATTCTTTAGCCAAGCGCTCTTAGCCAAGCTGTTTTGGCGCGGCCGCTGCGGCGAACTTCTCATCATTAATTTGTCATTAAGACTTGCCGGCGGCCCGCCGCCGCGCGAACATGCGCGGGGGTCAAGGAGAAACGACGCATGGCTGAGTCGGAGGCGACGGAGCCCAGTCGACTCCGTCCCGCGCTCGTGGTCGTCGCCGGCGAGGCTTCGCCCGGCGGCGAGACGCAGAAGGCGCGGGCGGGCGCAAAGCGCGGCGCGGCGGTCGCTTTCGACCGTCGCGAGCTCAATGTGATCTTCAATCTCTACGGCGCGAAAGTGGCTGCGGGCGAGTGGCGCGACTATGCGCTGGATTTCACGCCCGCCAGGGCCGTGTTCTCGGTCTTCCGCCGCGCAAGCGAAGCGCCCCTGTACCGAATCGAGAAAAATCCCGAGCTGTCGCGCCGTCAGGGCGCCTATGCGGTGATCGCTGCGACGGGACTCGTGTTGCGTCGCGGTCATGATCTTTCGCGCGTGGTGCGCGTGCTGGACCGCGGGCTGAAGCTCGTCGGCGCTGAGTAGCGGCGCATGGCGGCAAGCCGCGCCGGCGCAGGCGCGGCGAGAAGATTTCCGACGGCATATTAAGGGACTATGCAGGAATTCGGCTTATTCTCCGTTAGTTAGTGGGACTGCAATGGGGAAGAGGGGCATGTTTTCGCAGCCGGAATTGACGCATATCGCGATGATGACGCGCGCTCATACTTGCGTGGAAGTCGACCTTGCGGGGCGTTTCATGTTGCCTTCGGGCCAGGAACACACATGCCGGGTCACGGAAATGTCGACGGCAGCGATGCGATTCGCGACGTCCGTCGAGCCGCAGCTCGGCGAAAAGATCATCGTCTACATCGCTGAACTGGGCCGGTTCGAAGGCGACGTGGAGCGACTGGAGGAAGGCGGCTTCGCCATTGGCCTCAAGCTCACCGAACTCAAGCACAAGAAGCTCGCCGAGCAGCTCGCGTGGTTTGCCAATCGCGACATTCTGGAACTGCCTGAAAACCGCCGCCTGAAGCGGGTGGTGCCGATGTCGCAATTGACGAATGTGCGTTCCTCGGCGGGCAAGGAATGCCTGGGCAAGATCAATGACATTTCACTTGTCAGCGTCAGCGTCGAGGCGAAGCTGAGGCCGCTCTTGGTCGGGAGCCGCGTTTTCGTCGGCGCCAAATCCGCCATCGTCCAGCGGCTGTTCGAAGGCGGTTTCGTCGCCGATTTCGACGAGCCCCTCAACGAGAACGAACTTCGCGAGACGATGAAACTGTAAGCTAGAAGCGCTCCGCCGCATATGGCGCGGGGTCGGTGAAAGGCTTCTCCCCCGTCATCATTTCGGCCAGCAGCCGCCCGGTCACGGGCCCAAGCGTCAGGCCATGATGCGCATGGCCGAAATCGAACCACAGTCCCCCATGGCGTGGGGCGCGGCCGACGATCGGCAGCATGTCCGGCAGGCAGGGTCGCGCGCCGCGCCAGGGCTCTGGGTCGAGCCGCTCGCCCAAAGGAAACAGATTGCGCGCCACGGGCTCGCACAGCTCGATCTGCACCGGAGTCGGCGGCGCGTCGAGGCGGGCGAATTCCGCGCCGCTCGTCAGCCGAATGCCGCGGGTCATCGGCGCCAGCAGATAGCCGACATCGACGTCGAGAACGGGATGATTGAGCCGCGCCCCCGCTTTCGCGGCGTAATGCATATGGTAGCCGCGCTTCCAGCCAAGCGGAATGTCATAGCCGAGCGGACGGAAGATCGCTTCCGACCAGGGACCGAGCGCGACGACGGCCTCGCGTGCGACGAGCGGCCCGCCCTCCGCCGCGACGCGCCAGCGTCCGTCCGGCTCCTGCGCGAGGCTCCGGGCATCGCCCGAAAGCAGTCGCCCGCCGCGCGCGGCGAAAAGCTCGGCATAGGCTTTCGACAGAGCGGCCGGATCGAGTATCGAAGCCGTGTCGCGAAAATGGACGCCGCCGACGACTGCCGCGAGATCAGGCTCGCGCGCCGCCACCTCCGCCGCGTCCAGCGTGTCGATATGAAGGTTGTAGGCGCGCAGCCTTTCCGCCTCCGCGGCGCCGACGGCCAGAGTCTGTTCGCTGCGATAGAGCTTGATCCAGCCGTTCTTGCGCAAGAGATCGCCGGCCCCGGCGGCGGCGATCAGCGCCTCATGTTCCATAAGACTGTTTTCGATCAGCGGCCGGCGCGCTTCGATGTTTCGCCGCACGCGCTCCGGCGCGCTTTCGCGCCAATAGCGCATGAGCCACGGCCCCACGGTGGGCAGGGCCGACCAATGATAATGCGCCTCGGGCAGCAAATTAAGCGCATATTTGATGAGTTTCACCGGATTGCGCGGAAAGAGATAGGGAATCATCGAAGAACGCTCGATCAATCCGGCGTTGCCGAAGCTCGTTTCGCGCCCGGCGGCATGGTGGCGGTCGACGAGCGCGACCGCGCGGCCACGTGCTTGCAGATGCAGCGCCGCGCAAACGCCGACGACGCCCGCGCCCAGAACAACGACATCCGCCGATCGCATGATTCCTCCTCGTCTATAGCCTCATATATGGACTTTCATGCAACGCGCATGCTAGGCGCCTCTCTCCCGCGAGA
>CAZCJY010000308.1:0-3145 GCA_964498975.1 uncultured Methylocystis sp. | reverse complement strand
CTTCGTCGGGAATGGCGTAGCTAGCGACCGACATCAGCAAGCCGAAAGTCGCAACATAGATCGGCGTTGGGTCGCGTTCTGGCGGCTTATCTTGAAGCCTTTTTCGCCAGCTCATGCTTGCCGTCGTGTCCTTCCGTGGTCAGCGCCCGCGCGACAGTCTGTGCGACGGCCTTGGCGTCTGCGCTAGACAGGCGCTTCACAAGCGCCCGCCGTGTCGGCTCGTCCTCGAAATAGACATAGGCCAGATTGGCTCCCAGGTCGTCCTGGACGACGAAGGACTCGCCGCGTTTTTTGATGCGCAAAAGCGGTGTGTAGCGCGTCGCGGACATGCCGATAAGATAGCGGACCACCTGAAACAAAAAAAACCCGCCGACCTGGGCCGACGAAGCTGGGCATTGCGAATATGAGAACCAAGGTAATCGGGTAGGATGCCGGCTCTACTCCTTTTCGTGGAGGATGAATTGCCCCGTTTCATCATCAGCTATGACCTTAGAACGCAGAGGAACTATCAGCCGCTCTACAATTGCCTAAAAAAATGGAATGCGGCCAGACTTTTAGAGTCGCTTTGGCTTGTTGAATTGGCCGGGCCGGCTGAAGGTATCAGGGATATTCTCCGTAACGTCGCCGACGCCGACGATGGCGTTGTCGTCATTGAATTGGTGGGCGCGTTTGATTGGGCGACGTTCAAAGCGCAGCTTGCCGGGGTGGCTTGGCTCAAAGCCAAGAGCCCTTAGCCTGTGCTGGTCGGTAACGCGAACTTCGACGCCTTGACGCCGCGCCGCGAAGGCAATCACACACTAGCTCAATCAAGCTCGCATCATCATCGCCGACGCCCGAGCGGTTCACGCGCGGCGACACGATCCATTCCTGCAGGGCGTCCTCGGGCGGCGGATGCAGATGCGCCAATTGATCAGCGCCCGTCATCCAGGCGCCGGCGTCGCGCCAGTCGAGAATGACCGGCATTCGATCGTGAAAGCGGCGCATTCAGGCGTTAGCGGCGCCGACGACAATGGTCGCCGATTCCACCCTTTCGTCTCTCTCTGCGCGGCTGGCCGATCAAATCAGCGAGCCGGTGGAGTTCGGCCCAGGAGAGATGTTGCGTGAAGCGGCCGCACATGACGCGAGCATAGCGCGAACGTCTCCCCGCGGTCACGCGCGAGGCCGAAAGGATTGCAGGGCTTAGTTCTGATCGCGCTCTCGTTCGGGAGCGGCGCCCGCTTCTGAAGAGGCGCATCGAGGCTCGCGCGATGGAGATATCTCCATCCATCCAAGCCATCCAAACGGCGTTGTAATTGGCTCCGCGATGAAGGACGGCGCCGCGCGCGGGTCCAACACGATCGGCCTTTCGTCGTGTTCTGTCCTGCCCGCCATGCCATCGCCCCCTCTGGCGCTTTATCCCAGGGGACATTTGTCGGCCTTGCATCGTGAACGATGGCCTAAGCCATTGATAAGCAATTTCAGGGTTTCGGGCCATGTGCAGCACATGGTTACCGAAACCTTTGTTGAATCGCGTCGATCTATTCAGGCGCCGCGAGCAGCGTCCGGCGGCGCTCGGCGCTAACGCAACGCCATTGCGATGGCGCTCCCAATGGCGACGCTTGCCGAGAACGGCGGCGGGGCGTTTTGCGTTTCCTTGGGCCTACCGCAGCATCTTGTAATAGATGACTTCGAAGAACCCGACGTCGACGGCGATTAGCATCGCGACAACCAACGCTCCCCCGATCAAATGGCCGAGATTTGGATGAGGTCGCATGGCGCGTCCTCCCGATACGTGTCTTTGCGGACAGGTGGCGCGTCCGCTGGAGCCGGCAAGCGGCGCATGTGACGTATGCCGCGGCGACCTTTCTGCAGAAGATCGGCGATCGTAAGCTGGTTGCCGGTGAAGGACGAAGATGTCACGGCATAGGCTCGCCACTCATTGAAAAGCTGTAGCTGTCGTGATTTCGCCAGATTGTTTTCCACAATGTAAAGCAGCCCGAGAGAATGCGTAACCTATGGAGTAAGCGATGGATTTTCTGGAGATCGACAAGGACCTCGCCGAAATTATCCCCAGAGGAGATATGTCGCCGCATATGGGCCCGGAACATCTGCGGCAGGAGCTAACGCCACAGCGCGACAATTCAGAAGTTGCGTTGGAGATCGTATCGGAAACTGCAGCGGCGATCAGATTACTTGAGGAGCAGTCTGCGCAAGCTGTGGCGCGCGCACAAGAATTGGCGCGCTCGGTGGTAGAGAAGCTCGAAATGGCGGACACGCGGGTCGAGCATTTGGAAGCACAGACGGCGCAGTTGAGCGAAGAGTTATCGTGGACTCGCGAACAGCTTGAGATGACCCAAAACCTTCTGGGCTCGAAAGAGGCAGATCTCGCGCGAGCAAAAGACGAAATCCACATCACGCAAGGACGGGTCGTTGCCGCCGAGCAGCGTGCGACTGAAGCAAACGCGTCGATCGAGCGCATCGTTCAGGCCATTCGGACGCAACTTCCTGGCGCCGGGCACATTACCGGACCGCAATAGCGCCAATTGGCAGCGAACAATCTACATCCTCACTTCGGGAGACGGATAGGCGATCCGATTGAAGATCGAGCCCGCGCGGCCTGGACGCGCTCGGCGCGAAGATCGGCGATCGTCGGAGGGGTGGGGTGCATAAACGGGATCGGACCGCCTGCTGCGGTCCGGCCCTCAGCATGATGCGCAGGATCACGCATGTCCCTAAGATCAGGCCGACGATGCCTATGGTGTGCTCAATCATTGTCGCACGCGACTCCGGCCAGCGTGCAACGATCAATTGCCGGCCTGGAGACACTGACGCCGGGATGCGACCGGGATCGGAAAGAACGGTGTTACGCAAGGAATGAACGCCAATACAGGCACGCTACGCTCGCCGTTCCCGGTGCATCCTCTTAGTGGCGGAGCATTAGACTCCGCTCTCTATTAATTCAAAGTTGGGTGGTTCGGTTCCGTGGGAGGCGGCCTGTGCGTCCGCGATTGTCCGCTCAAATCCGCATCAAGCGTGGCTCGATTGTAAGACTGACTGTAAGACCGCGCGGGCGCGCGATAATATAACTATTTGATTTAATAGAGAAAAATCGGATTAATGGTCGGAGTGAGAGGATTCGAACCTCCGACCCCCTCGTCCCGAACGA
>CAZCJY010000307.1:0-3157 GCA_964498975.1 uncultured Methylocystis sp. | reverse complement strand
CGGAACACCCTCAAATCAGAGCCCCGCACCGAGCGGGGCTCCACGTTGCCTGATTACAAACAGCGAAGACGATTCTAATCAGCGATATCGTCGATCACCACATCGACAGTCGTGCCGCAGGCGACGAATTGATTGCCGTCGCCGGTGCCGGAGATCGTGAAGCCGCGACTGTCGCACGTGAGCTTCACGACACCGCCAGAGTAGACCGTTAAGCCGCCCCCAAAGACCGAGACGTGCGCCTTCTTCCCATTCAGTATCCGGAAGATCGGACTGCTTTGCCCCGGCTCTAAATGAAATGAGGTCCCCTTTTCAGCCAGCTGCGGCAGCGTAGCGGGAACAGCAATAAGCGGGGCTTTAGAAGGGACGGGCGCCGCCTTGACCGGCTCGACGGTGGGAATCTTCGGCGCCTCAATCGAGCCCTGCGCCGGGGCAGGAGCATCGCTTTGCAGCGCGAGCCGAAGCCCCAGAATCAATATCCAAATGAAGCAGACCACCGAAATGCCGGTGAACAAGTACCGCAGCCCGTCATTGATCGCGCCGTACGCGAGCACGCCGAACAGCATGAAGAGGACGGCGAAAAGGATGATCAGGAAAACGGACATGGCGGTCGAAGCTATCGAGCCCGCCCCGCTCTGTCGAGGCATTGGGCTCGCTGTCTTATCGAACGAGGTGCCACGAACGACGCATGAAATTCTAGGCTCCACAGGGCTGTCGAAAAAAGCCTAGGGACAGCCCACGTCGGAGCCTAAGGGGAGCCTAACCCGGGCCTGTGTATTTCTATCATATTGAATTTATTGGCTGGGGGACCTGGATTCGAACCAAGATTAACGGAGTCAGAGTCCGCTGTTCTACCGTTGAACTATCCCCCAAGGGCCGCGCGGAAAAGCGCGCGAATGGCTGGTGAATTAGAGAGAGCGGCGGGCGGTGTCAACCAGTCGCGCCGCTTCCGCTCAACCCGCCAAGCCGCAAAAGCGACTCCGGAAACGCCTTGCGGGCGACGCGCCGATCCTGCATGAAGGGAATTCGCGCCAACGTTGTGGCGTCTGGCGTTTGCCGCCCCGCCCCCGGCGATGCGGAAGCGGCGCTTGACGGAGACGGCTTGCGGGAGCGGCTTGACGGGATGGATCGAGCGATGGGAACCGATCGGCCCTTTGCGACGCCGGGCCCGGCCGCGCCTGACGCTCGGACAGTGGCCGGCGCAGCAGCCTCCCCGAATTGGAGCCGGCATACATACGCCGCACTTGATCTTGGCACCAATAATTGCCGGCTCCTCATCGCGCGGCCTGAGCATCGGCCGCGCCGGCGCAACGGCGACCTGCTGCGCGTCATCGACGCTTTCTCGCGCATCGTTCGCCTCGGCGAGGGCCTGGGCCGCGCTGGACGGATCAGCGAAGCGGCGATCGAACGTACGATCGCGGCGCTGGAAATCTGCCGTGAGAAAATGGACGCCCGCGGCGTTACGCGCGCCCGCCTTGTCGCGACGCAGGCTTGCCGGGGCGCCGCTAATGGCGACGAATTCGTGGGCCGCGTTCGCGAGCGCACCGGCCTGGAGCTGGAGATCATCGACCGCGAAACGGAAGCGCGGTTCGCCGCGCGCGGATGCGGCTCCCTCGCCGATCCCACGGCGGAAAGCGTGCTGCTCTTCGACATCGGCGGCGGCTCGACCGAGCTCGTATGGCTGACGCGCGAGCGCCGCGGCGAGAGCGGCGCCTATGCCTTCCGCGCCTGGACATCGCTTGAACTTGGCGTCGTGACGCTCGCCGAACATTTCGGCGGGCGCAGCGTCACCGCCGAAACCTTCGCGGCGATGGCGCAGCAGGCGCGCGACACGCTCGCGGCTTTCGCCCGGCAAATGGCCTCCGAGCGTCGCTGCCCGCGCTTTCATCTGCTCGGCACCTCGGGCACCGTCACCACGCTCGCCGGCGTGCATCTGGGCCTCGAGCGCTATGACCGTTGGCGCGTCGACGGGCTATGGATGAGCGATGAGGAGGCGTCGCGGGCGATCGCGCGGCTGCGCGGCATGGATTTCGAGGAGCGCGTCGCCAATGGCTGCATCGGGCCGCAGCGCGCCGACCTGGTGCTCGCCGGCTGCGCGATTTTCGACGCGATCCGCGAGCTTTTCCCCGCGCAGCGAACGCGCATCGCCGACCGCGGCCTGCGCGAGGGCATGCTGCTGGAGTTGATGGAGGCCGATGGGGCGCTGGCGCGCGCGCCCTAGCCGCCGGCCGCTCGACGGGCGGCCTCGGAATCGGCAGAATGACTACACCGCTGATTCGCGGCGCATCTCGATCGGCGAGCTTATGACCGACGAACTCAACGAACCTCTGGGACATGGCGTTTCCCAGCGGCCGTCGCCGCTGCGCGTCTCGCGACGCCTTTACGCCGGCGCCGCGCTTGTTGCGCTCGGCGCGATTGCTGTCGCGCTGGTCCCGCGCGACCCCTATGGGGGCGAACCGCACGCCGTCGCGCGGATCGAACCGGCCAAGGCGCCCGGGGCCGCGCCGCCGCCCGCTGTCGCGACAGCCGACGCCGCTCCGCCGCCGGATCGCGACCAGATCGGGACGGCGAATGAATATGAGCAATTTTCCGGCGTCAAAGTGACGCGCAACGGCGGCGGCGCTTCGGAGGCAGGCGGCGCGCGCATCATCCGCATCGACCCGCCCTCCGGGATCAAACTGGCGCCGGCGCCAGACCGCCGCGTCGTCGAGAAAGGCCCGCACGGACCGCTGCCGAAAATCGGCGCCGACGGCGCGCGGCCGATGGACGTTTACGCTCGGCCCTTCGTGACGGCGCCGACGCTCAAGGCCGACGCGCCGCGCATCGCCATCGTCGTCGGCGGCGTCGGGCTGAACCCGCAAACGTCGAGCGCGGCGATCGAACAGCTGCCCGAGGGCGTGACGCTCGCCTTCGCGCCCTACGGCGCCGATCTCGACCGTCTTGTCGCGCAGGCGCGCGCGCAGGGCCATGAGGCGCTATTGCAGGCGCCAATGGAGCCTTTCGACTATCCGCAAAACAATCCCGGCCCGCATACGCTATTGAGCGGCGCGCCCGAAGGCGGTCTCGATGATCTGCGCTGGCTTATGAGCCGTTTCGCCGGCTATGCGGGCGTGATGAATTATCTCGGCGGGCGCTTCACCGCCGAAGCCGCGGCGCTCAC
>CAZCJY010000306.1:1642-3157 GCA_964498975.1 uncultured Methylocystis sp. | reverse complement strand
CGTTTCTTTGGCGACGGCGCAGGAGGGCCGTCAGCTGAGCGAATCCTATGCGCGCGATTCGCAGAAAGCAAGCGCGAAGCATAGCCTTGCCTCATCGGAGCCATCGAGGCAGGGCCTCTTCAACGCGCGCCGCCGTTAGCAGGAAGCGCGCGAGTTTGAGGCGCCAGATGCGGTCGAAAGGCGCCGGGATTGTGGAGCGAGGGTCCGATGGGGTCATTGGCTCTCCTCCTCTTCTTCTTCGAACAGGGACAGTCGCTCGCAAATGCTATTTGCGCGATCCTTCAGGTCGCGGGCGGCAAAGACAATGTCGTCGGTCCAGTTGTCGCTGAATTTGAACGTGTAAATGCCATCCTCACAACCAACTGATCTTGTCTGACAAAACCCGCGTTCGATCATGCAGTAGTTTATTGACGCCATTCGCGCCAAACCGCGGATATCATCTAATGCGCGTATTTTTCGAGATCGGTTATCGGCAGTCATGACGGAACCTTCCCTTCGGAGCATTGGCGACGCTCCATTGGCTAACTTCTCCCGGCGCCGCGCGCTTGTATGTGTTCCTCGTCACATCAATGCCTCCGCCTCTCGTAATGTGAGCTCCGCCGGGAATGCTTCCGAAAGCCGCTCAGCGTCGTTCGCGAGGTCGCAAGCAAGCATCATGACCCCACCTGACCGCGCATCGGCTCCCTCCATATCGAGTCCAGACAGGGCAGCTGGAGTAAGTTCCGAAAAAGTTGACAGACTTTTTCGGAACTTGCTCCAGTTTATTGCGTGATTTCTTGACCGCATCCCCCTGGCTCACCGTAAGCCAGAGAGGTGTAGGGCAGTCTTATGAACGGACCAGGGTGGCGGGCTGTTGTCATCATCGAGCGTTTCAGGCTCAGCGGCGGCGCTCGGCGGCGTCTGCCATCGCGCTCTTACGCCGGCACGTCGACGAAACAGATGCATACACTTATTCAAAGCATGACCCGATGCGGGCGTACATCATGCCTACCGGCGCCTCGAGTCGAGGGTCGCTGATGTGGCATGTGATCGACGTCAAATCCCATCGCTCGTTCTGGATAGAGCGGCGAGCTTTATCTTCGCCTTGATTGAAGCCATGCCGGGTTCCGGGTAAGCCGCAGGTTTGGGTCGCTCGGATAAGCAATAGGTAAGCGGCTGGCGGCAAGTTCAGGTAACGGTCAGAAGCAGCGGCAAACGAGAATTTATGGGTAAGCGTCAGAAATCGTCGGAATACGGCTCACTCAATCTTGCCAAGCTTGGGGCCGAGGGTTCGAATCCCTTCGCCCGCTCCCATTCGAGAGGCTCCGCAATTTCCCCCAATGCGGAGGCCGGGGTTCGATGCTGACGACGCGCGCCCCCGCGAAAATCAATCTGACGCTCCACATTCTCGGCCGTCGGCAAGACGGCTATCACGAGCTCGAAAGCCTCGTCGCCTTCACCGGCGCTGGAGACAGTCTGTCGTTCGAGCCGGAAGGCGCCAAGCGTCAGCCCTTCGACGCGCGCGGCGAGATGGCG
>CAZCJY010000306.1:0-1632 GCA_964498975.1 uncultured Methylocystis sp. | reverse complement strand
TTCCGGCCCCACCGCGCCGGCGGCCGGCGCCGGCGACGACAATCTGGTGCTGCGCGCCGCGCGCCATCTCGCCGCGCGCGTCGAAGGGCTGACGCTTGGCGCCTTCCGGCTCGAAAAGCGCCTGCCAGTAGCGGCCGGGATTGGCGGCGGCTCGTCGGACGCGGCGGCGGCGCTGCGTCTGCTCGCGCGCGCCAACGGCCTCGCGCCGGACGACCCGCGCCTGTTCGACGCCGCCCGCACCACCGGCTCCGACGTGCCGATTTGTCTTGACGCGCGGGCGCGGATGATGCGCGGCGCCGGCGAGACGCTTGGCGCGCCGATCCGCCTGCCGCTTTTGCCGGCGGTGTTGGTCAATCCCAGCGTTCCGGTCGAAACGCGCCCTGTGTTCGCTGCGCTCGGCCTGCAACCGGGCGCGCGGCGCGAGGGCGCCGCCCATCCCGAAATCGCCGCCGGCGCGAGCGCGGACGATCTCCTCTCGGCCCTCGCCAAAGGCCGCAACGATCTCGAGGACGCCGCCTGCCTTCAAGCGCCGATCATCGTCGACGCGCTCGCCCTGCTGCGCGCCGCGCGCGGCTGCAAGCTCGCCCGCATGTCCGGCTCCGGCGCGACCTGCTTCGCGCTTTTCGCGACGCCGAAGGCGGCCGTTCGCGCCGCGCGCGCCATTCGCGCGCAACACCCGGGGTGGTGGGTAAAGACGGCGGCGCTGCGATGACGCGCCGCCCGCCGCCAAGAGATCGCCAGGCGCAGGAACGGCGCGCGCCGGCGCAGCCCAGACATGCGCCCGGCCCGTTTCGCGCGCCTTCGCCCGACGTCGTCGCGCTCTACGGCGCCCATGCGGTCCGCGCCGCGCTGACGGCCGGCAAGCGCAAGCTGCTGGCGCTCTACGCGACCGAGACCGCCCTTCCCCGCATCAAGGACCTCGCGCAAGCGGCGGGGCTGGAGCCGCGCCTCGTCGAAGCGCGCGATCTGGAGCGGCGATTGGGCGTGGAGGCCGTTCACCAAGGCCTCATGCTGGAGGCGCGCCCACTGCCCGAGGCGGATATTTCCGACATCGCCAATGTAAGCGGCGTCGTGCTTGCGCTCGACCAGATCACCGACCCGCATAATGTCGGCGCCATTCTGCGCACGGCCTGCGCTTTCGGCGTCGACGCCGTCATCCATACCGAGCGGCACAGTCCCGAGTTCTCAGGCGCCCTCGCCAAGGCGGCGTCGGGGGCGCTGGAGCATGTGACGATTGTCGCCGTCGTCAATCTCGCCCGCGCGCTCGATGAGCTCTCGGAGCGCGGCTATGCGTTGATTGGTCTCGACTCCGAAGGCGCCGAATCGCTCGCGACGATCCCGCTCGCAAAGCCGCTCGTTTTGGCGCTTGGCGCCGAGGGCAAGGGATTGCGCCGATTGACGCGGGAACGCTGCGACGCTGTTGCGCGGCTCGACCTGCCGGGGCCGATCAAAAGCCTCAATGTCTCGAACGCCTGCGCCGCCGCGCTAAGCGTGCTGGCGATGCGCTTGGCCTGACGCGCTATACTGCGGGATTGACCTCGCCGTCGCCTTGGACGCATACAGGCGGCGCAGCGAATGCCGGTTTAGCTCAGCTGGTAGAGCAACTGATTTGTAATCAGTAGGTCGCGGGTT
>CAZCJY010000305.1:0-3182 GCA_964498975.1 uncultured Methylocystis sp. | reverse complement strand
GCGGCGTCGAACAGGCGGCCGATCAATTCGCCGCCGGTGGACGGGGCCTCCTGCGCCGCGGCGGCGCCCGCTAAGAGACCGCAGAACAGGGCGAAAAGGATGCGAAACAGCGACATGGGTCCCATTGAGCCACAAAATTGCGGCGCGAGTGGGCCGCGCCCCGACTTACGCCACTTGCGCATAGACGGCGTCGATCGTCGCGCCGCGATTAAGGCCTTGATGGATCGAGATTTCCAGCCCCTGCGCGCGGGCTTCCGCGCCGTGGCGCGCGAGGAGCCGCCGCGCCGCCGCCTCGCTCTCGACGAAAGCGAAGCCCGTCGGTCCCCAGGACGTCTGGCCACCGCCTGCCGCGCCGTCGGCAAGGAGCCGGCCAACCATCGCTTCGACCCTGGCGCTGGTGAAGCGGCGCCCGCCCTGCGCCGGCGCGAAATAGTCGCCGATGATTTCCTGAATGCGCGTTATCGCCGCGCCGAAAGGCGCAAGCTCCTTTTCGGCGAGCGCCGGCAAGGCCTGCATCAGCACAAGCCGGCAAATTTCGCCGCTGGTCGCCGCACCAAAGGGCGGCAGTTCGGCGAAGGCCTCGCGCTCGTCCGCGCCATGCAGCCCGACGCTTTCCGGATCGCAGACGACGAGCACGCGCCAGTCCTGCGGAAATTCCGCGCGGGCGATGACGGGCGGCGTCGTCGTATTCGGCCCGCGCCCGCCGTCGACCACGACGCCGCCTTGCGCAAAGAGGCCGGCGCCCAGCCCCGAGCGCGCGCCGCGCGCCATCAGCGCCGCATCCGCCGCGGGATCATGCGGCAGATCCTCAAGCCGGCGCAGCGCCGCCGTCACGGCGAGCGCCAGCTGCGTGCCGGACCCAAATCCCGCATGCGCCGGAATCGCTTCTTGAATTATCAGCTGGTGGCGGGCCTCGACGCCGAGCCCCTTTTGCGCGCTCTCCAGCAATGTCAAGGCGCGCGCGCTTTCCGGCCCTTCGACGACGTTGGTCTTGGCGCGCGTCAGGGTCAGGCGCGTCGCCGGCGCGTCGAGCGCGAGGCCGACGCCGCCGAACTTGCGCCCCAAGCCGCCGTTCATGTCGAGAAATCCCAGATGCAGCCGCGCGCTCGCCGCGACGCTCACCTTAGCCGGCATGGCGCCCCTTTTCGTCGGACTTGAAGACTTTGCGTCGGTTTAGGCTATATCTGCTCTTAACGAAAGAATGTTGCGGGCCGCAGCCGGCGCGTGGAGGAGGGAGGTCGCCATGACGAAGGAAGAACGCGCATATCCCGAAAGCGAAATCCTCGCGCGGCTCGATACGGAACTGCCGCATTGGCGATATGAAAACGGCTGGATCAGGCGCAAATATAAGACGCATAGCTGGAAGGGCACGCTGATGGTCATCAATGCGGTGGGCCATCTCGCCGAGGCCGCCTGGCACCATCCCGACATTGCCGCCTCTTACGCCTGGGTGGAGGTGAAGCTCATGACGCATACCGCCAAGGGAATCACCGACAAGGACTTCGAACTCGCCAAGAAGATCGAGGAGGTCGTCGGCTGGCGGCCGGGCAGGGCGGGCGGTGCGCTCGAAGGCACGCCCGAGCACGACCAGCGCTTCTCCTATTTGAAATACGACGACTGAACGGGGCGCGCTTGTCCTTCGACACGCTGGCGATCGCCGCAGGACGCGACCGCTTTCTTTCGCAGATCGGGATGCGTCCCGTCATCATGGGCATCGTCAATGTCACGCCCGATTCCTTTTCGGACGGGGGGCTGTTCGCGACGCGCGAGGCGGCCTTGGCCCAGGCGAAGAGGCTCGTCATGGAGGGCGCCGACATCGTCGACGTCGGCGCCGAATCGACCCGCCCCGGCCATACACCTCTATCGGCGGATGAGGAATGGGCGCGTCTTAAGCCGCTTCTCGCCGCGCTCGTTGCCGAGGCCGGCGTTCCTGTCTCGATCGACACATACAAGGCCGAGACGGCGCGCCGCGCGCTCGGGCAGGGCGTCGCCCTCGTCAACGACGTCTGGGGTCTGCAGCGCGATCCGGACATGGCGTCTGTGATCGCGCAATCCGGCGCCGCCGTCGTCGTCATGCATAATCGCGAGACGGCCGATGCGGGAATCAACATCGTCGACGACATGAAGCGATTCTTCGAACATTCGCTCGCCATTGCGCGGCGCGCCGGCGTGCCCGAACGTCACATTCTGCTCGATCCGGGAATCGGTTTCGGCAAGAGCCGCGAACAGAATTATCAGGCGCTGCGCGCCGTGCCGGAACTGTTGCGGCTGGGATTTCCGCTGCTCATTGGCGTGTCGCGCAAATCTCTGTTCAAAGGGCTCGGCGACGGGCTTTTGGAAGGGCGGCTCATCGGCACGCTCGCCGCCAATCTCCTTGCGGCGCGCGACGGCGCGCAGGTTTTCCGGGTCCATGACGCGGCGGAGCACCGCGCGGCTTTCGCAGTATTGCGGGCGCTCGCCGCGCCGGCGAAAGGATGAAGATGCGCGTGGGATTTGGCCTTGGCAGCAATCTCGGCGACAAGCCCGGCAATATTCGCGAGGCGCTCAGACTGATCGAGGCGCGCGGACTCGCGCGGCTTGAGGCGATCTCGCGCATTTATCGCACGCCGCCTTGGGGCGACCTCGATCAGGGCGATTTCGCCAACGCCTGCGCCATCGGCGACACCGTGTTGAAGCCTTACGAATTGCTGGCGGCGGTCAAGAAGATCGAAGCGGATATGGGCCGCGCGCCGACGCGGCGCTGGGGCCCGCGGCTCATCGACGTCGACATTCTGTTCCTGGGCGACCATGCGATTGACGATCCGGAGCTGACCTTGCCGCATAAGGAGCTTTTCCGGCGCGGCTTCGTGCTCGCGCCGCTTGCCGAGATCGCGCCGGATCTGGAATTGGACGGCGTGACGATGCGCCAAGCGCTGGCGGACGCTGACGCGGCGGGGGTGAGGCCATGGGAGGAGGGTTAATGGGCCTACCCCCTATGGTCGTTGCGTTTCGCAACGCAACAATCGCCGGCATATCCATTTCATGAACAGGCTGTAATGCGCATTGATTTGTTTATTATCATATATTTATTGATTTTGCTGCGTTGCATTCAGTCTGTCGCCGCGGCATCGTAAGGATGGGTAAATTACTATCCACTAGGGTTGTTATGACTATTCGATAGATTGTTATTGGCTATACCAAGG
>CAZCJY010000304.1:0-3195 GCA_964498975.1 uncultured Methylocystis sp. | reverse complement strand
TTCGGCGAGCGCGCGCAGCGCCTCCACGACCCCCGCGCCACTCGCGGACGACAGCAGCAGCGACGCGCGCTTCGCCCCGCCTTCGGGACCCGCGGACGCGACGGCGCGCTTCAACCGCTCGCGTTGCTTCTTCAAATGATCGGGATCGACCGCGTCGATCTTGGAAAGCGCCACGATCTCCGGCTTTTCGCCGAGGCCGGCGCCATAGGCGGCAAGCTCGCCGCGCACGATCTTATAGTCGCGGCCAGCATGTTCGCCGGTCGCGTCGATAAGATGCAGCAGCGCCCGGCAGCGCTCGACATGGCCGAGAAAACGGTCGCCGAGGCCGTGGCCCTCATGGGCGCCTTCGATGAGGCCCGGAATATCGGCGAGCACGAATTCCCTTCCATCGCTGCGCACGACGCCGAGGCCCGGATAGAGCGTGGTGAAAGGATAGTCGGCGATCTTGGGCTTTGCCGCTGTTACGGTCGCGAGAAAGGTCGATTTGCCGGCGTTGGGCAGGCCGATAAGCCCTGCGTCGGCGATGAGTTTCAAGCGCAGCACGATCGTGCGCTCTTGGCCCTGCTGGCCCGGATTGGCGCGGCGCGGCGCGCGGTTGGTCGAAGTGGTGAAATGGGCATTGCCGAAGCCGCCATTGCCGCCCTTGCAGATGACGACGCGCTGGCCGACCTCGGTCATATCGGCGATGAGCGTTTCCTCGTCCTCTTCGAAAATCTGCGTGCCGACCGGAACCTTCAGGACCGCGTCGGCGCCGCGGCCGCCGGCGCGGTTCTTGCCCATGCCGTGCCCGCCGGTCTTCGCCTTGAAATGCTGCTGATAGCGATAGTCGATGAGCGTATTGAGCCCGTCGACGCATTGTGCGACGACGTCGCCGCCGCGTCCGCCGTCGCCGCCGTCCGGCCCGCCGAATTCGATGAATTTCTCGCGGCGGAACGAGACGGAGCCGGCGCCGCCGTCGCCGGAGCGCACATAGACGCGCGCCTGATCCAGAAACTTCATGCTTCGCTCACGTTGAGGAGAATTTCGGCCGGCGCGCGCCAAAGACGGTATGCGCCTCGCCGCGCATCAGTTCAAACCGTTCGACCTCCATTTCGCCGCCGCGCGCCGGCGCGGGCAGCATGGCGCGGCCAATGTGTCGGAATCCGAGCTTCTGATGGACGTGCAACGATGACGCATTGTTCGGCCGCGCCGACGAGGCGATCCGATCGAGCGAGGTGATTCCAAAGGCAAGGTCGATCAAAGCCGTGGCGGCCTCTGTCGTAAATCCTTGGCCCCAATAGGACTTGCCGAGCCAGAAGCCGAACGTCGCCGTCCCGCGCCGGTCGGCGCCGTGCAGGCTGACGAGGCCAATCGGTTCGTTGGGGCTGTGCTTGGGGGTGATCACGAGATGCAGGCCGGCCCCGGCGGCGTTTTCTTCGCGCGCCGACAGGATGAACGCGCCCGCGTCGTGCGGCTCGTAGGGATGCGGAATGCTCGCCGTCATCAGCGCGACGTCGGGGTCGCCGGCGTGGCGGCGAATTTCATCGGCGTCGGAGGCGCGCGGCCAGCGCAGCCAAAGGCGCTCTGTCTCCAGCCGGAAAACGTCGTCGTGGGTTATTTCCGGAAACATTCCTGCGCTCCAAGCGATATCGGAAACTATGCCCCAAAAGCCTTAAAGGAGACGGCGCTCCCTATCGGCCTGTTACGGCTTTTTCCGGACATCTCGCCTGGAACATTTCCCGCTTGATCTTGGCAAGCGGGCCGAGACGACCGTCTTCCGCCGGGGATGAGCCGCAGCGGAGAGGATCGTTCCCTTCCGCCTTACTCCGCGGCCGGCGCTTGCGCCGGAGCGACCGATACGCTGGCGCGGCCGCCGCTCGACTTGAACTCGACGACGCCGTCGACGAGCGCAAAGAGCGTGTGGTCCTTGCCCATGCCGACATTGCGGCCCGGGCGCCATTTCGTGCCGCGCTGGCGCACGATGATATTGCCGCCGACGACCGCTTCGCCGCCGAATTTCTTCACGCCGAGGCGCCGACCGTCCGAATCGCGGCCGTTGCGCGACGAGCCGCCAGCCTTCTTGTGAGCCATTGTCCTGCTCCGACTTGTTCCTGCGCGGCGTTGGCCGCTTAAATTCTATGTCCTGCGAGAGGGCTTATCAGCCCTCGATCGCGGTGATTTTGACCAGCGTCAGATCCTGACGGTGGCCACGCTTGCGCTTGGAGTTCTGGCGCCGGCGCTTCTTGAAGGCGATCGTCTTGGCGCTGCGCGTTTGCTCGGCGATCTCGCCGGACACTTTCGCGCCCGAAACGGTCGGCGCGCCGATCTTGGCGGCGCCGTCCTTTGAGAGGAGCAGCACTTCGTCGAAAGTGACCGCGTCGCCCGGCGCGCCGTCGAGCGCCATGACCGTGATCACGTCTCCAGCGGCGACGCTATATTGCTTGCCGCCGGTTTTAATGACTGCGAACATCTTTTTGTCCTGTGTTCGACCCCGGCTCTTGGCGTTTCCGCCGGCCGGCTTTTTGGCAGTTGTGCGGTTTCCGCTTCCGATTGCGCGGCGCGCAAACGAAAAGCGCGGCGAAATCGCCGCGCCGAAGCGGCTTTCATCTACTCCGGATCGCGCGTCTCTGTCAATCGCGATTGACTGAAGACTGACGCTTGGGCTGAGGCGCCGCCGCGTCGGGAACGCTCCTGGCGCATAAGCGTTATCCCTGCGTCCTAAAATGATTTTTAAGGAGATTTCTTATGACCGGACAGACTTTTCTGCGCGTCGTCGCGCTCGCCTCTTTCGCGCTTTTCGCTTCCCTTGCGGCCACGCCCGCTGCGGCCAAGCACGCCGCCGGCGTCGGCCAGCGCTGCGGCGGCTTGATCGGCATTCCCTGCGCGAAAGGCCTGTGGTGCCAGATGCCCACCGGCGCCTGTCGGATCGCCGATGGTTTCGGGCGCTGCGCCGTCAGGCCGCAAATCTGCACGAGAATCTATCGGCCGGTTTGCGGCTGTAATGGGAAGACCTACAGCAATGACTGCGTGCGGCAGGCCGCGATGGTCAATAAAAAGCACAATGGCGCCTGCAAGCGTTATTGACCGTTAATTGAAGCAGCCGCTTGCCTGCATCTGCGCGAACCAAATCGCGCAAGCGGCCTGGGCGCGACCATAGCGATGGCGGCGGTAGCCGCCGCCATAGCCGTCGTCATCGTCTTCATAGCCGCCATACCC
>CAZCJY010000303.1:2449-3202 GCA_964498975.1 uncultured Methylocystis sp. | reverse complement strand
AATAGACGACGACGTCGGCGCCGAAGTCGAAAGGCTTCTGCAAGAGGGGCGTCGCGAAGACATTGTCGACGACGAGCTTGGCGCCGGCCTCATGCGCAATGTCGGCGATGGCCTTGATGTCATAGACTTCCAGGCCCGGATTGGTCGGGCTTTCGAGAAAGAAGAGTTTGGTCTCCGGCCGCACGGCCGCTTTCCACTGCGCCATGTCGGCGCCGTCGACCAGCGTCGAGGCGACGCCCAGCCGCGGCAGCAGATCTTCGACGACATAGAGGCAGGAGCCGAAGAGCGCGCGCGCCGAAACGACATGGTCGCCCGCCTTCACTTGGGCAAGCAGGCTCGCGGTGACGGCGGCCATGCCGCTCGCGGTGGCGCGCGCCGCCTCGGCGCCTTCCAGCAGGCACATGCGCTGTTCGAACATCGCCACCGTCGGGTTCGAGAAGCGCGAATAGATGAAGCCCGGATCGTCGCCCTTGAAGCGCGCCTCGGCCGCCTCCATCGTCGGATAAGCGAAGCTCTGAGTGAGATAGAGCGCCTCCGACAATTCGCCGAAGGCTGAGCGCAATGTGCCGCCGTGGACGAGCTGCGTCGCGGGCTTCAGAGGCTTGCGTGGGGCGTCGGCGGACATCTCATCTCCTTTGGCGCAAGCGCCACTCCCGGATGCGCGCGAAAAACGCGCGTCGCCAAAAAAACGGGTATCCGAGGAGACCCGGCCTTTTAGCGCTTTGTTTTTCGTGGCGGCAAGCCGGCCGGCTC
>CAZCJY010000303.1:605-2439 GCA_964498975.1 uncultured Methylocystis sp. | reverse complement strand
GGTCCGCAAAATTGCCGATTGGCGGGGCGCTGTCAACAGACAGGGCGGCGTGCGCAGAGAGAGCGGCTGGCGGCGCGCGCGCCGCCAGCCCATCTTTTACCGGGCTAAGGAACAGGCGGCAGATTGATCGGCGTCACCACGCCCGGCGCAGCGGCGCTCTTCGTCATTCCGTTCTCGAAAATGTTCTTCGCGATCGCACGGCCGATAGGGACGCCGCCGACGTTTGACGAATCCGCGAGAATGTCGCTCGGGTTTGCGACGCTCTCGTCAATGCCGTCGAAGCGCCAGTGGACGCCAAGGTAAACGCGGCTCACGGAGTTGTCGAACATCGCTTGCAGCAGCGAGTCATAGTGGCGCCGGTGGAGCGCGCGATAGGCGCCGTCTTCGTGAATAGCGCGCCCGTCCAACTCGTCCGAAACCAAGTTGAAGGCGAGATTATCGGCCGTAGTCGGGGCCACGCCAAAGAACCTACGGGTGATTTCGAAGCACGCCGCGCCGAACGTCGCATGGCCAGAAGGATAGGCGGGGAAAGGCGGCGTAAAACTGCGCTTTCCAGGCTCATTGGTGCGGGGGGCGCCGAGCGGAAGCCACCAAGGATCGCAACGCCGATGGAGGTGGTATGAAACAATGTCCCTGTTGTGCCAGAAACTATTGTCATATTCGCGGATGCCGAGGATCGGCCGCCACAGCTGATAGCGGTACTTCCAATACCAAGCCGCTATGCCCGCGTCGCCCATCGCGACATTGACCAGCGCCAGCAGGCGCGCCGAGGCGGCCGTGCGGTCCGAGCCGGAGACGTTGCGCGCGATGATGTCGCGTACGATCTGGTTGTAGAGTCTCGGCGGCGTGCCGATCTGCGAAGCGCCGTCATAGGCCCAATAGAGCCCAACGATCGTTTCGAAAGGCGAGCGCTGTGTGACGACCACGCCGGGCGTTCCTGATGTCGGGCTCTTGCTGCCCTTCACGCGAACTTCGTCATGCGCCTTGTTGTATGCTGCGGATCGCGGCGCGGGATGCGCAGCCTGCGGGGGGATCGCCGCGGCCGAGAAGAGCTTCACGGCGCCCCATTTCGGGCCGAGAAGCCCTTGTGTGAAATCCGTGGGATCTTCGCGATGGCGCCAATAGGCGTCGATCGGATCGACCCCGCCTGAATCTCCCGATCCATCGGTCTTGCGGGTGTCCAGAATCGACATGCCAACCTTGAACCCGAAGTCGAAAGCGAGATTGCCGGCGCCGAATTGGAAACCCCGCAACATGTCGTCGACAAGCGTGCGAAAATCCGGGTAAAGAGCAGTCAAAGTCGCGGCCGCCGCGCCAGAAACGGCCGCGCCTTCATTGGCGGCGCTCCACGGCTGTGGTCCATGCGGCGCGACATTGGAGTAGGCATTGATCGGCCCCGACAGACCGGCAAGCGTCGAGCTTATCGGCGGCCGCCCCGTGAGGCCGAAGAAGGCGTCATGCATCGCGAGGTGAACGATCGCCAAGGCGCGAGAGCTTGCCGTTGGCCCGCGGTTATTCTTAGCGTTCATCCTGCCGGTGTGATCGCGGCGGTTCATCTCCAAAGCAACCGCGTTCCAAAGCATTACGTAATCGCGCATAATCGCCTCCTGAAAAGCTTTAGGATCGGACGGCGTCGAAATTCGCATGATCTTGCGCGCCCAATGCACATCGCGCGTCATGCGAATGAATGAGCGGCGCGCTTTTAGGTTTGGCAATTGCGGGGTAAGTTCCGTCGATTTTGCGAAAGACCGTTAGGAGAGAAATGAACGCGCCCACCGCGCCCATCGAAGATCGCGCGAACGCTGCGCTCGGCGCCTCGCGCCGCGGCGTGCTG
>CAZCJY010000303.1:0-595 GCA_964498975.1 uncultured Methylocystis sp. | reverse complement strand
AGCCGGATCGCGCCCTTGGCGCATGGGCAAATCCAGCCCGCCAGTCTCGATCTGCGCCTCGGCCCGAAAGCTTACCGTGTGCGCGCGAGCTTTCTGCCCGGCAAGAGCCGCGGCGTCGGGGAGCTGCTTTCCGCGCTCAAATATGACGAGATGTCTTTGGAAGGCGACGGCGCCGTTCTGGAGCGCGGTTGCTTCTATGTCGTGCCGCTGATGGAGAGTCTGGCGCTCGGCGACGATATTGCGGGCGCGGCCAATCCGAAAAGTTCGACAGGGCGGCTCGATATTTTCACGCGGCTCATCGCCGATCGCGGCGACCGCTTCGACGAAGTCGAACCTGGATACAAAGGTCCGCTCTACGCCGAAGTCTCGCCGCGCAGCTTCTCCGTGCGCGTGCGCATGGGCTCGCGCCTCAATCAATTGCGCTTTCGCGCCCATGTTCGCACCCTTGCGCCCGGCGGCTCTCAGAGCGGCGTGTTGAGCGACGCAGCGCTTGTGGAATTGCACAAGAAGACGCCGCTCGTCGACGGGCCGCTGAACTTGCGCGATGGCGTGGTGCTGCGCGTCGCGCTTTCCGCTGACGCATTCGGCGGGATTA
>CAZCJY010000302.1:0-3251 GCA_964498975.1 uncultured Methylocystis sp. | reverse complement strand
GGCCGCCGGCGCGGGCCGGCGCCGGGCGCGCGCGGTCCCGAAGCGCCCGAAGAAAGCCTGATGCTGACGGGCGACGAAAATATCGCCGACGTGAAATTCCGGGTTATTTGGCAGATCGATCCGGCCAAGCCCGAGGACTACGCCTTCAACGTCGCCAATCAGGCGGGAACGGTGAAGGCCGTGGCGGAAAGCGCCATGCGCGAGATCGTCGGCCAGACGCAAATTCAGAAGATTCTCACCGCCGACCGCAAGCTGATCGAGCCCGCCAGTCAGGCGTTGATGCAGAAGGTGCTCGACGAATATCACAGCGGCGTGCTCGTGCTGCAGGTGCTTCTCCTCTCCGTCGACCCGCCGCAGCAGGTCATCGCCGCCTTCCGCGACGTGACCGCCGCGCAGCAGGATTTGCAGCGGCTCGGCAATGAAGCTGAAGCCTACGCCAATCGCGTGGTGCCGGAGGCGCGCGGCGCCGCGGCGCGCATCCTGCAGGAGGCCGAAGCCTATCGCGAGCAGATCGTCGCCGAAGCGCGGGGCCAGGCGTCGCGCTTTGATCAGATTTACGCCCAGTATAAAAATGCGCCGGCCATCACGCGCCAGCGCCTTTACCTAGAGACGATGGAGCGCGTGCTCGGCGGCGCCGACAAGGTCATTCTCGACGATCCCTCGAAAGGCGGCGCGAGCGTCGCGCCCTTCGTGCCCCTGCCCGCCTTCGCGCCCTTCCAGGGAGGCCGCAAATGAGGTCCGGCCTTCTCTTCGCGCTTGCGATCGCGCTGCTCATCGCCGTCGTCGGCCTCGCTGGCGCTTTATTCACGGTTGCGCAGACCGAGCAGGCGCTGGTGCTACGCTTTGGCGAGCCGGTCGCCGGACGCGGCCTCATCACCCAGCCTGGGCTGCACTTCAAAATTCCGCTGATCGAGAATGTCGTCACCTTCGACAACCGCATCCTCGATGTGGAAAGCCCCAATCTCGAAGTGCTCGCCGCCGACAATCAGCGCCTCGAAGTCGACAGCTTCATCCGCTATCGCATCATCGACGCGCTGCGCTTCTATCAGACGGTCAATAGCGTGATGGGGGCGAACAATCAGCTCGGCTCGGTGCTGAACTCCGCGGTGCGCCGCGTGCTCAGCGAGGCCAATCAGCAGCAGATCGTCAAGGAAGAACGCGCCAAGCTGATGACCGAAATCAAAAAGCAGGCCGATCGCGAGGCGCGCAAGTTCGGCGTCGAGGTCGTCGACGCGCGCATTCGGCGCGTCGATCTTCCGCAGCAGATATCCGAGAAGGTCTTTGGCCGCATGCAGACAGAGCGCCAGCGGGAGGCGGCGGAATATCGCGCGCAGGGCTCCGAGCAGGCGCAGAAGATCACCGCCAAGGCCGATCGCGACGTGATCGTGCTGAAAGCCGAAGCGCAGCGCCAGGCCGATCAGACCAAAGGCGAAGGCGACGCCGAACGCAACCGCATCTTCGCCGACGCCTTCGGCAAGGACCCCGACTTCTTCGCCTTCTATCGGTCGATGCAGGCCTACGAGGCCGCGTTCAAGCCAGGCGAAACGCGTTTTCTGGTCAGCCCGCGTTCGGAATTCTTCCGTTTTTTCTCAGCGCCGGAGGCGAGCGCCGCGCGGAGCGCGGACCAAACGTCTCCGGACCAGACCCAAAAAAAGTGACTCGGAAACGCGCGCGTTAGGCGCGCGATCAATTCGCGTCCCGCTACAGGAGACAGCACGCATGACGTCCGCATTTCGCCGCGCCGCGAGAACAGCCCTTGCAATCGCGCCCGCTCTCTATCTCTTCGCCGCGTCGGCTCAAGCGAAAGGGCCTGACTCGCTTTCCGAGCTCTCGGCTCAAGTGTCCGACGCCGTCGTCAATATCTCGGCCACTCAAACGCTCGAGTCGAAGCGCGGCGGCAAGAACGAAGGCCCCAACCTGCCGCCGGGCATGGGTCCTGGCGCGCCGTTCGACGATCTTTTCGAGGAATTCTTCAAGCGTCGCGGCCAGGGGATGCCGGAGATGCCGCGCCAACGCAAATCAAGTTCGCTCGGCTCGGGCTTCGTCATCGATCCTTCGGGAATCGTCATCACCAACAATCATGTCATCGCCGACGCCAATGAAGTGACGGTGATTCTCAACGACGGCCAGAAGCTGAAAGCCGAAGTCGTCGGCAAGGATCAGAAGGTGGATGTCGCGGTTCTGAAAGTGAAGCCCGAGAAGCCGCTGAAGGCGGTCAAGTTTGGCGACAGCGACAAGGCGAAAGTCGGCGACTGGGTGCTTGCCGTCGGCAATCCCTTCGGCCTCGGCGGCTCCGTGACCGCGGGCATCGTCTCGGCGAGGAACCGCAACATCGATAGCGGGCCCTACGACAATTACATTCAGACCGACGCGTCGATCAACAAGGGCAATTCCGGCGGGCCGCTGTTCAACATGGACGGCGAAGTGATCGGCATCAATACGGCGATCCTGTCGCCCTCGGGCGGCTCGGTCGGCATCGGCTTCGCGACGCCGGCGAATACGGTTCAGCCCGTCGTCGAGCAATTGCAGCAGTTCGGCGAAACGCGGCGCGGCTGGCTCGGCGTGCGCATCCAGAATATCGACGACGCCATCGCCGAAACGCTCAATCTCGGCGCGACGCGCGGCGCGCTCGTCGCCGGGGTCGACGACAAGGGACCGTCCAAGTCCGCGGGGCTGAAAGCCGGCGACGTGATCGTGAGGTTCGACGGCAAGCCGATCAAGGAATCGCGCGATCTTCCCAAGCTTGTCGCGGCGACGCCCGTCGGCAAGGACGTCGAGCTTGTCATCATGCGCGGCGGCAAGGAGCAGACGAAGACCGTCAAGCTCGGCCGGCTCGAAGACGGCGAGAAGGTCGCGTCGAAGGAGAACGGCAAGGAGAAGCCCGAGTCGAGCGGCGCCCCGTCGCAAAGCGCTTTGGGCCTCGAACTCTCGCGCCTCTCCGACGATCTGCGCGCGCGCTATCAGATCAAGGATACGGTGAAGAGCGGGGTGCTGATCACCGCCGTCGACCCGCGTTCGGAGGCCGCCGAGAAGCGCCTGCAGGCCGGCGAGATTCTCCTTGAAGTGAACCAGGAGGCGGTGAACGATCCCGCCGAAGCGGTGAAGAAGATCAAGGCGCTTAAGGACGCGGGCAAGAAGACCGCGCTCCTGATCGTCGCCAACGGTCAGGGCGACGCGCATTTCGTCGCGCTGCCGGTGGAGTAGCCCCCTCCCCAACCCTCCCCCGCCTTCGGCGGGAGAGGGAGCGGATT
>CAZCJY010000301.1:2156-3263 GCA_964498975.1 uncultured Methylocystis sp. | reverse complement strand
CGGCGAGCCGCTGACGCCGATGCAATTGCTCTGGCTCAATCTGGCCACCGACGCGCTGCCGGCGATCGCGCTGGGTCTCGAGCCACCGGAGCCCGACGTGCTCGACAAGCCTCCGCATGATCCGAAAGCGCCCATTCTCGCGGCGTCGGACTTCCGGCGAATTCTTCGCGAGGGCTCGGTGATGGGCGTAGCGGCGCTTATCGGCTATTTCAGCCTCGGCGGCGGCGCTGGCGGCGCCCGCGCCAGCACCGTCACCTTCCATGGACTCACTTGCGGCCAGCTGCTCCACAGCCTGTCCTGTCGCTCCGAGTCGCGAGGCCTGAGTTCCGAGATTGGCAGGCCCGCCAACAAGACACTCTACGGCGCCGTCGGCGCGACCCTGCTGCTGCAGGCGGGCGTGCAGCTTTTTCCTTTGACCCGGCGCCTTCTTGGCCTGTCGCCGCTTGTCGCCGGCGATCTGTTGCGGATCGGCGCGATTGCGCTCGGCAGCTCGCTCGCCAACGATATCATCGGCAGAATCGCGGATCGCGAAGAAGCGCCGCGCGCCAACGGAGAAAACCATGTCGCCTGACATGATCTTCACATCCGAATCGGTGACGCCCGGGCATCCAGACAAGCTCTGCGATCAGATCAGCGACGCCGCCATAGATGCGTTGCTGCGCGAAGACGATCGCGCGCGCGCCGCCGTCGAATGCGCGCTTGCGACAGGCGTCGTTTTTCTCGCAGCGCGATACGCCGCCGACGCGCTCGTCGATTTGCCGGCGCTCGCGCGCGCCGTGATGCAAGACGCCGGCTACGCCGCCGGGAGCTTCGACGCGCGAAATTGCTCGATCCTGACGAGCTTCATCGAACTTCCGCTCGAGGCGCGCGAACCGCCGCTTGAGGAACTCGAAGACGACGCCGCGATCGGCAGGCGCGTCGCGCATGAGCAGGCCAATGTGTTTGGCTACGCCTGTCGCGAGACGCCGGAATTCATGCCGGCGCCGATCAGCCTCGCCCACAGAGTCGCGCGCGCGCTCGACGCCGCGCGGCGCGACGGATTTTCGTCGCTCTCGCCCGACGCCAAGACGCAAGTGTCGGTCGAATATCGCGGCGGCCGTCCCGCGC
>CAZCJY010000301.1:0-2146 GCA_964498975.1 uncultured Methylocystis sp. | reverse complement strand
CATTTATGGAGTCTCTTTGACCGTCGCCTTCGACGGCGCGGCAATGGACGACGCTAAATTCGACCGGCTGCGTGCGCTCGCGCTCGATTCGCTCTCGGTGGGCGACATGAAGGCCGACGGTCAGACGAGGATACATGTCAACGCCGGCGAAAGCTTTGAAATCGGCGGACCGGCGCGCCACGCTGGCCTGACCGGGCGCAAGAGCGGGATCGACGCCTATGGCGAAATCGCGCGCCAGAGCGGTTCGGCGCTTTCGGGCAAGGATCCTTCGCGAATTGAGCGCGCCGGCGCTTACGCCGCGCGGCACGCGGCCAAGAACATTGTCGCGGCGGGGCTCGCCGAACGCTGCGAAGTGCCTCTCGCCTCCGCGGCGGGGCAGGCGGAGCCGCTCAGTCTTTCGGTCGAAACTTTCGGCACCGGCTGGCTGGCGGATGAAAAGCTCGCCAGACGGCTCGCCCAGCTCATGGATTTCCGACCCGCAGCGATCGTTCGCCGTTTCGGCTTGCGCACGGCGCCTCAGAGGTCCGGGCCAGCGGGCTTTTATCTTCCGCTTGCGACCTACGGCCATTTCGGCCGCGCCGATCTCGACCTTCCCTGGGAAGCGATCGACGTCGTGGATGCGCTCAAGGGGTAGAGATTAATCGCCGCCGTCGCCGTCGCCATTGAGCGACCAGAATCCGCCAAGTCGGCTTGCATACCAAAGCAGAGTGATGGCAGGCGGAAAGATGCTTTCTCGCGACATCTGCCATAGCGCCGCGCCAAGGAGAGCGATCGCCGCGACCGCCTTTGGGTCGATGGAGACTTCCGACGCGACACGCGCGACCGGAGGCGCTTCGCCGACAACAAATAGCCGGGCCTCCTGCGCCGCGACGCCGATGCGCGCCAGCGGTCCGCTGTGCTGAATGAGCACGCTGCCGGTCAGCGGCGCCACTTCGACGGCGCGGACCCCCGCGATCGCCGCAAGTCCCTTCGAGATCGAAGCGAAATAAGCGGCGTCGCCGCGACGGTCGGCGACGCGCAGCCGCGCGCGGCCGGGCATGGCGTGAGCCACCTGCGCCAGTGGTAGAGTCGCGTCGCCCATCTATGCGCTCTCGCCAGCCGCACGCGGCGCCGCAGCCTCGCCCGTTGGCGCCGCGCTCTCGGGTTTTGGCGTCGCTTCGGGTTTCGGATCGTGTTTGGCTTGCGCAGCCTTCGCCTGAGCGGCCGCCACAGCCGCGGCGAAGATGTCGGCGGCGGCTTCGGCCTTCGCTTCGGCGAAGAGATCCTCGGCGGCTTCGGCGAGTTCGGCGCTTTGCACGCGCGCCTCGTGATAAGCCATCACTGCGGCTTTCAGCGCCGCTTTGGCGACCGGACGCACGCGTTGCGCGCCTTGGCGGTTCAGGAGCAGAACGGCGGCGGCGCCGGTCAAAGCGCCCAACGCAAACTGAAAGGGTTTCATCACTGCGACTCCGGTCCGATTCGCTCCGGGCGGCCGCCAAATCAGAGCGGCGGCGGTCAAGAAATCTACCAAAACACCTAGCATGCAACAATCGATGTGCGCACGAAATGAGCGTAAGGATCCGTCACATCATTGTCATGCGGCCCATCCTATGACCTGCAGCTGCGCGCTGCTGATCAGGCGGAATGCTTCCCTCTCTCAAGAACATCATAAAACGTCATGACCGCACTGTCCCGTTTTCCGCAAACAGACCGCATACGAGTCGCCCAAATGAACGGCCAGACCGTGGCGCGCTACCTCGTGACGCGTGTGCCCATGGCTGGCCGGCAGGAGAGCGTTGGTGAAGCGCGCGCACGATTGATCGGCGAGCCATTCGAGGACGCTTCCCACGTCTTCGTGCTGGCCGAAGACGGTCGCCTCGTCGGCGTCGTCGCCATACGCGATCTCCTCGGCGCGGCGGAGACGACAGCTGTGCAGGACATAGCAAGAGCGGCTGAGGGCTATAGCGTTTCCATCGACGCGGACCGCGAAGATGCGGCGAGCGTCGCCATTCGCTCAGGGCTGTCGATACTGGCGATCTGCGACGCGGATGGAAGACTTCTCGGCGCCGTGCCGGCCCGCGCGCTCATGACGATCCTGCGGGACGAGCATCTTGAGGATCTGCACCACATGGTGGGCATCCTCGGCAAGTCAGAGGCTGCGAAAGAC
>CAZCJY010000300.1:1375-3263 GCA_964498975.1 uncultured Methylocystis sp. | reverse complement strand
GCGATTTAGCGTCACCAGCGACCTCGCGCATAGAGCACGCCGAGAACGATCAAGAGCGCGATCAGCTGCAGGCCGACGCGCCAGCGCATGAGTTTCTGCGCGCGGGCGGGCGCGCCCGCGCCGCCGCGAAACATATTGACGAAGCCTGCAAGGACGACGAGCGCCACGACCGCGACCGCGACAATCACCAATATATTCGACCAATTCGTCATCAGCGGCGCGCTCCCTTTCATGCTGCGCTGTAAAGAAGCGCGGGGCGCGCCGCAAGGCGCTTATCGCCGCAACAGCCGTTGCAAATAGTCGAGCTCTTCCTGCGGACGCTCCGGCTGGCCGAGCCGGCGGCGCAATTCCTCCTGCACGCGATGGGCGCGCTGCGCCGGCGGCAGGCCGAGCGGATCATATTTGCCGCGCGTGTCGGCGCGGTCGCCACCGCCCGACGAGCGGCCGAGCGGATCGCGGCCCTTGCCTCTGCGGCCGCGCCGGCCGGGGCTTTGACCCTCGCCTTCCTCCTCGGCGCTTTCTTCGCCCTGGCCGCGCATCTGCTGCCCAAGCTTGTCTGCGCCCTTGCGCAGCGCCTGCACGGCGCGGCCCTGCGCGTCGACGGCCTTGGCGCGCCCCTCGCCGGCCTTGCCGAGCGCTTCTTCCGCCTCCTTCATCGCCTTGCGCGCTTCGTCGAGCTCTTCGCCCGCGTCGGCGTCGCCCTTGCGCAACGCCTCCTGCTGGCGCTCCAAGCGCTCACGCAGCGCCTGCTGGCGGCTGCGCTCGGCGCTGCTGTCTTCGCTTTGCGGCGCGCCGCTCTGGCGGCGGCCACGCAGGGCGCGTTGCGATTCGGCGTCTTCGGGATATTTCATTCCCTGGAAAGTGTCGTCGCGCAATTGCTGCTCTTCGCGCGAGAGCCGATCGATCTCGTTGAGCGCGCGCATCATCTCGCGCGAACGCGCGGCGCGCTGGCCGCCGCCCTGCGCGCTCTGCACGTTTTCGAGAATGTCCTGCAGTTCGTCGAGGAGCTTTTGCGCCTGCGCCATATCGCCAGACTTCATCGCCTTGTTCATCTCGTCCAGCGTCGCCTGCAGATCTTCGGGCGTCACCGAGTCGCCCTCGCCGGCGTTCTCGCGCGGCGGCGCGCCTTCCTTCGGCAAGCGGCTGCCGAGCTGTTGCAGGAATTTGTCGAGCGCGGCGCGCAGCTCCTCGGCGCGCTTGGCGATCTCCTCCTCGCTGTCGCCGCGCGCCATCGCGTCGCGCAATTCGCGCTCGGCGGCGCGCAGATCGCGTTCGGCCTGCGAGACATCGCCTTCTTCGAGATTGAGCGCCATCGTCCACAACATGTCGGCGACATTGCGCAAATCGTCGTCGCTGCGCGGTCCCTCCAAGCCGCGACGCGCGGCGCGCAGGCCGAGATGGATGGCGGAGGGCGTCTCGAAAACTTCCGGCGCGATCGAGAGCGCCTCCAGCGCGGCGCGGACGCTCGCGCGCGATTCCGGATCGAGCGCGAGAATGCGCCGCTGCTCGACGAGCGCGCGGGCGAGCGGCTTCATGAAGCGGCGCTGCGGCAGCGTCACCTCTATCGGATCGGAAGCGCCTTCATTGTCGGCGGCGTCCTTGGCGATGAGGCGCATCGACAGCTTCGCGCCAGCGAAGGGGCTGTCGGCAAGATCGATCGTCGCCTTGGCTTCGCCCTGCCCGCCTCCACCCGGCGGCAAAGCGAGCGCGAGACGCGGCGGCTCATAAAGCGCGCGCCGCCCGCCGGGCGGCTTGCTGAACGCCGCTTCGGCGCCGACGACGCCGTAATCGTCTTCGGCGCGAAAGGCGAGCGTCATCGACCCGCGGGCGTTGTTGCGCGGCTTCTCGGTGAGCGCGATGGTCGGCGGCTTATCGGGCAGCGCAACGA
>CAZCJY010000300.1:0-1365 GCA_964498975.1 uncultured Methylocystis sp. | reverse complement strand
CTTGAAGGCCTGCTCCTTTGACGCTTCCTTGGCAGCTTCCTTCTCTGCTTCCGGCGCGGCGGCGGGGGCGAGTCCGCCGCTGACCGAAACGCCCGCGTCAGCCGGCCGAATGCGCAAAGTCGAATTCACCGGCGCCTCGACGGGGGTTTCGCTCTCCTGCGCGAGCACGATCGGCGGATGGCCCGTGTAGGCGGGAGGCTCCAGCCAAGCGTCGATTCGCGCCGTCGAGCCAAAACTCGGCAAAGCGCGCCAGTCGAAAGCCGCCGCGAGGCGCGCGCGCTTTTCATCGCCCGCGACGAAGCCCGCCGCCACCGCCGCGACGAGCGCGAAAGCGCGGAGAGCATATGGATCGCGCTGCGGAACCCGCGGCTGCGGCGCGGCCACGGGGGTCGCCGCCAGCGCCGCCTCAAGGCGCTTGCGATGAAGCGTCCAGAGCGCGGCAGTGCCCGGATCGGCGTTTTGGGGCGCGAGCGTATCCTGCAAGGAAGACGCCGGGCGCAGCGCCGCATCGGCGCTTCCGTCAAGCCGCGCCATGGCGGCGCGGCGGCGCGGCCAGCCGCGCATGATCTCCCGCGCGACGACAAAGAGCGCCGCGAAGCCGAAGAGCGCGACGCCGCCGATCCGCGCTTCGAGCGGGGCGGCGCGCCAGAAGCCCAGCCACGACAGCGCGAGAAAGAAAAGCGCGAGCGTCGCCAGCGCCATGCCCATGCGCCAGACGCGTTCGGCGATGATCGCCAGGGCCGAGCGGCGCAGAAGCGCCTCTAGCCGCGACGGCGTTTTTTCCGCCTGCGGCGCGTCGTGATGCTGAAGCTCGTCCATTCGCTCTCCGGCGGCGACCCTGCCCCGACTAGATGGCGGCATCAAGGAGACTAGACAATCCGGGCCGCGCAAGCCATCGCAAGTTCTAGGCGTTGACGCGATGCGCGCCGGCGCGGTTAACATCATTCATGAAGCGCGCCGCCAAAACGCCGCCTGACGTTATCTCTCAGCCCATCGCCGATCTTGGCGCCCTGCCGGCGCCGGTCGCGGCGATCCGCGAGAAGATTCTCGCCGCCTGCGACAAGGGCGAGGTGGAGGCCTTGCGCATTCCAATCGACTGGAACGAGACGCGCCCGCTTTTCGCCAAAAGCGGGACCTTCAAGGCCGGGACCGATCCGATCGAGATTTTGAAGGCGCTTTCTTTCGACGGCAAGGGGCGCGAGACGATTGCGCTCATTCGCGCCATTTTCGCCCAGCCTTTCGTCAAGATCGCGCGCGGCCCGGTGACGCTTTACGAATGGCCTGCTTTCACGCGCCACCCGGCGCCGCCCGCGAATGAGGACGACGCGCGCGCAAGGTGGGCTTGCGTGCGCTTCGCCGATCTTG
>CAZCJY010000299.1:630-3264 GCA_964498975.1 uncultured Methylocystis sp. | reverse complement strand
GGGGCTTCTCGTCAATACGACGAGCCAGGGCATGGTGGGCCAGCCGCCGCTCGATCTGTCGCTGGCGAATCTGCCGGCGTCGGCGCTTGTCGCGGATATCGTTTACGCGCCGCTTGAGACGCCTTTGCTCGCCGACGCGCGCCGCCTCGGCGCGACGACCGTCGATGGGCTAGGGATGCTGCTGCATCAGGCGCGCCCCGCCTTTCGCGACTGGACCGGCATGATGCCGGAAGTGACGCCCGCGCTGCGCGCCATGATCGCCGCGACCTTATAGAAAAGCGGCGCCGCAGCCCGCGAGGGAGCCGCGCCGCCGCTTTCTACTTGCGCGAATTACGCCGCGCGCACGCCGTACAGGGGCGCCGTCGAAGCGCTCATCAAACGCTGCGCCAGCGTCATTAACTCTGTCGACTGACGCATCAAACTATCGAGCCGCTCGCTCACGAAGCGCGACTGTAGGCTCGTGATCTCGTCGAGCGTCTTCGCCTTGGCGAGCCGCTCCGTGAAGTCGAGAAAGGCGGTGGCGTTCTCGCTCCAGAGATCGAAGGATTTCTTGGACCAAAGCGTCGGGTCGATCGCCGCCTCGGCGGCGTCGCTTTTCGCGGGCTTTGTCTCCGCGACGGCGAGCGCCGTCGAGGGCGTTGCGACAATCGCGGGCGTCGGCGTTTCGGTCACGGCTGTCGACTCCGCGCTTACGGATTCGCTCGGCGCCTCGGCGCCGACCGCTGCTGACTGCGCAGGAGCGGACGCCGACCGCTTGGATTCAGCCGATTTCGACTTGGAGGAGCCATTCTGTGGATTGGCCATCGTCTCTCTCCTCTCAGGACTTGGTGGTGCGTTGGAACGCCGCGCCAAGCTCCTTCGTCTGCTCTTGAATCGTTTTGAGTTGCGCCTGCACGAACTCGGACTGCAGCTTGAAGACTTCCTGCGGGTCCTTGGCGTGGACGAGCTTCTGGGCGAGGTCGAAGGCCGCGTTGACATTGGCCTCGGCGAAGGACAGCGCCTTTACGCTCACATCCTTTGCGCTGGGCAGGCCGAACGGCATGTCGCCACCGGTGTCCAACGCCTTTTGCGCGGCCCCGGCGAAGCCCTCGAAGGCCTTACGCGCCTGTTCCACGCTCTTTTCCGCAAAATCGCGGACTTCATTGGGAATTTGATAGATCGGTTCAACCATGGCGCACCCTCCGTGCCGTCCAGTAACAAGCCAAGTAGCAAGCGCCGCGGCGCTAAATGCTCCAAATTTACCCGCACGCGCCCAGGGCCCCTAGAGGCGATCCGGCGAGAGAGGCCATCCTGCACGATTCTATGCTGCAATGCAACAAAATTGTGCGCCGCAACAGTTTGCCCCTAGACCGCGCGACCCTCGAAAAAAACGATGAAAGCCTTGCGACGGTCATGGACCGGGCGGGCCGGCGCGATTAATTTGACTCAATCCGTAGCGTCAAGCCGACGGCGACGCCCAGAAGCGCGCGCAGTGGCGAGAGAGCCCGTCGGTCGGGCGGCAGGGGATATGGGCGGTTCGCAGCTGGACCTCGAAGAAGGCGCGCGCGCGGCCGCCCGCGTCGCGGCGGATCCGGCCTTTTCCGCGTTGGAGGCCTCCGGCGCGCCGATCATCGCGGCGAGCGGCGACCCTTTGGCCATCGTTTATCTTAACGATTCCGCGCGCGCGATTTTTGGCGACGACGCCATTCTCCTGGCCGACCGGTTGTTTCGCGGCGAGGAGCCTGGCGCGAAGCGGCTCGCCGAACTCGTCGATTCGGTGCGCCATGGCGCGGCCTTGCGGCTGGAGCGCCTGCGCTTCCTCTTCGCCGATCGGCCGCAGACCGTCACCTTTCTTTGCCGCAGCCTCGTTGGCGACGACGGCGCCGCCTGTTTTGTCGTCGCCGCGCTTGGCGTGCGGCCCGCGTCGCAGGCGGAGATGCAGCCGGCGTCGGGCTCCGAGCCTGCCGAGGCCATCGACGAAGAGGCGTCCTCCATAGCCACCATCGCGCTGCGCGAAAGCCTTGCGGCGCGGCACGGCGCGCGGGCGCCGAGATTCCTGTGGAAGACCGACGCCCAGGGACGCTTCGTCGACGTGACGCATGTGCTCGCCGATGTCGTCGGCGAGACCGGCGCGGATATTCTCGGCCGTTCCGTGGAGGAAGCGGCTGAGGCGCTCTCGCTCGATTCGGCTTTTGCGCAGGCGGTCGCCTCGCGCCGATCCTGGAGCGGCGTCGAGACCGCCTGGCCGCTGGAGGAAAGCGGCGCGCGCGTGCCGGCGACGCTCGGCGCGCTGCCGATGATGGACGCCGATCGCCGCTTCGTCGGCTTCCAGGGTTATGGCGTGCTGCATCTCGATCGCGCGCAGGCCGCTGATGCGCCCGCCGAGGAAGCGCCGCTCGCGCTCGCGCCGCGCGAAGAGCCGCAGACCGAAGAAGTCGTCGAGCGCCCCGTTGACAACATCGTCCTTCTGCGGCCGCCCGCCGCTTCACGCCCCGACGCCCCGCCGGCCGAGGAAGAAACGGCGCTGACCTCGACCGAGCGCTCGGCTTTCGACGAGATCGCGCGGGCGTTGCGCGAAGGCGGCCTCGTCGCGCCCGAGGCAGAAACGGCTGCGCCCGGCGAAGAAGCCGAGCCGGAAACCGCGCCGCCCGCGCC
>CAZCJY010000299.1:0-620 GCA_964498975.1 uncultured Methylocystis sp. | reverse complement strand
AGCGTTTGTTCGCCGCGCGCGCTTCACGACGTGCTCGATCTGTTGCCGGTCGGCGTGCTGATCGCGCGCGGCGAACAAACGCTTTTCGCCAATCGCACGCTGCTCGACTATCTCGGCTACGCGGATCGCGCCGCCTTTGAAAGGGACGGCGGCTTTGCCCGCATGTTCTTTGGCCGTGCGCCGGGCGAAGGCGCCGTCGCGGTGCAGGCGAGCGACGGCGGTTCGCTCGACGTCGACGCGCATTTGCAGATCGTCGAATGGGAGGGTGCGCCCGCGACGCTCGTGACGCTGCGGCGCAATCGCGCTCGACGGCTTAGCGGGCCGGAGGCGAGCGCGCTGGCGCTCGCCCGATCGCTTGAGGCAAGGCTCGCGCGGGCGCAGGCGGAAAGCGCGCTGCTCGGCGGCGCATTCGGTTTGGCGCGCGCGCCGCTCGCCATCGTCGCCGGAGACGGGCGGCTCGAACGATTCAACCCCTCCTTCGCCGCTTTCTTTGGCGTCGACGCGAAGGCGCTTACGGGGCGCAAATTATTTTCGCTTTTCATCGCGGCCGATGCGCGAATGCTCGCGGGACGTCTGGCGCTCGCGAGCGTCGAGACCGACGAGGCGGTCATACTCACGGC
>CAZCJY010000298.1:0-3274 GCA_964498975.1 uncultured Methylocystis sp. | reverse complement strand
GCACGATTGCGCCCGTCCGTCAGCCGAAAACCCGGTAATTGGGGGCGTCCAGTTGCTTTGGATTCCCGGTCAGGCCTTCGGCCTGCCGGGAATGACAAGCCCGCGATTAGGATTCGATTTCGCCTCACTCCAGCGGCTCCATGGCGCGGGCGTCGTCCGACTCGCGCTCGGAAACATCCAGCGCCGGCTTGCGCATCCGCCTGTCGCGTGGCGCTGGCGACCATGGCCGATCTTCATCGACGCCACGCGCCGTCGTCCATTGGATCGCGTCGCCCTTGAACCGCAAGGCGACAGCGCCCGTTTCGCTCAGCTTGCGACGGTCGATCACGATTGGCGCGGCGCAGCCTTCCGGCGCATAAAGCGGCGTAATGACGATTCCCGCACGCGCGCAATCCTCCAGGAACGCGCCGCGCTCGCTCACCAGCGCGACGAAGCGGCCATCCGGCGCGCGGCCGATGCAGCCAGAATCATCGCAGGAGACCCCGCTCCTGGCGTCGCCAACCGCGCGCGCGTCGGCGTCGGCACGCAGCCATTGTTCGGCGGCGAAGGCGCCGGGCTTCTTGCCAAGCAGCGTCAGTTGGCCGGACGGCAGACGCAGCGCCGCCGCCTCGCCGGTGGCTGGAATAGCAAGATCGAAAAAAGCGCCGCCCGTCGCGCCCAGCAGTCCAATGAGCGCGAGCGGAATCGCCATCGCGCGCCAAGCCCATGTCCGCCACAGCACGAGCGACAGCACGGCGAGCGCGAGAAACAGGATCGACCAAGGCGCGAAGGCTTTTACCGGCAGGCTCGCGCCTGGCGCGCTGGCGATCAGTCCCGCGAGATAGGTCACGAGATCGATGCCCATCTTGAGGTAGCGCCAGACGAAGCCATCGAGCCCGAAGGGATAGAGCATCGCGCCGATGAGCGCGCAAGGCACGGCGAAGAATTCGATGATGGCGAGCGTCAGCGGATTGCCGATGAGCACATAGGGGCTCAATTCGTGGAAGTCATTCGCCATGAATGACGCGGTCGCCGACGTCGCGCAGAGCGTTGCAAAGACCGCCGCGCCCGGTCCATGGAGAAGACGCTCAATGAGACCTTCGCGAAGCGCCGCGAAACGCCCGCGCGGCGCGGTCTCGTCGACGCGCCGCCGCGCGAGATATTCGCCGCGCCATTCATAGACGGCGATCAAGGCCGCGACCGCGGAGAAGGACAGTTGAAAGCTCGCGCCGAGCAGCGCCTCCGGTTCGAAGGCGATGACGAAAAGCGCGGCCAGCGCCAGATTGCGCATCGATAGCGATGGCCGATCGAACAGAACGGCGGCGAGCATGATCAGCGTCATGACGAGCGCGCGCTCCGTGCCGACGCGCGAGCCCGTGCCGACGTCGTAAAGAATCGCGCCGACAATCGCGAGCGCCGCCGCCCATTTCTTGATCGGATAATTCAGCGCCAGCGTTTGCGACATCGCGAGCAAGCGGCGAAAGCCGACGAAGAAAATGCCGGCGACAAGCGTCATCTGCACGCCGGAGATGGTGATGATATGGAAGATGCCAGCGCGACGGATGAGATTTTTGGCGTCTTCCGAGAGCAGATCGCGCTTGCCTGTCACCATGGCGGCGGCGATCGCGCCGGCGTCGCCTTCGATGATGCGATAGACGCGCAGCGCGAGCGCGTTACGCATGCGGTCCACATTCGCAAAGAAGCGCAGCGACCACGGCGCGGGATCGGGCGGCGATAGCGTTTCGATGCGCCCCAGCGCGTTGCCGACCGCGCCGATCCGCGCGAAATAAGCGTCGCGCGCAAAGTCATAGCCGCCCGGCAGCGCCGCATGCGCCGGCGGCATGAGCCGCGCCTTGAGAGCGATGAAGTCGCCCGCCGCGAAATTAGGCTCGCCGCGCGTCGTCAGCCGCACGCGCGCCGGAACGACGCCGCCAGGAAGACCCTCGGCGCTTGCGACGCGCATGATGAAGCGCGCGCCGCTGCGCCGCAGATCGACCTCCTCGACGAATCCCGTCAGTTCTCCGATCCCGATGCGCGGCGCGATCGGCGCCGCGACGCGCGCCGAGCGCCAGGCGCTCGACGCAAATCCGGCGGCGACGAAAGCGAGCGCAAGAAAGAGCGCTTGGGCGCGGGCGTGGCCGCGCGTAAGGACAGCAAGCAGCGCGGCGGCGCCGAGCGCGCCGAAACAAAGCGCCAGCGGCGGTTCGCGTTCCGCGGCGAAGTAAAGCACGACGCCGGCGCCGGCGGCCACGGCGAGCCACAGGAACGGACGGCGCAGCGCGCGCTCTTCCTCCAGCGACGCGCGCAAGGCGGCGCCAAATTCGCGCACGCGCAGAGGAAGGGCGCGCGACGCGAGATCGCGGCCGCCCTCCTCGCTCTCAGCCGCGCGCGAAATTTCGCTCAAGAAATGCTCGGCCCTGATAAATTGCTCGGTCGAGCTTAACGCGAATAGCCGCCGCTGTCCCGCGCCGCTTGCGGCTTGATCCAACATTGCGTCGGCGCAAAGAAAAACCCCGACCGCGAAGGCCGGGGCTTTTGTGAATCTGAATTGGTTGCGGGGGCCAGATTTGAACTGACGACCTTCAGGTTATGAGCCTGACGAGCTACCGGGCTGCTCCACCCCGCGCCAAAGCAAAAGAGCAGCGCGGCGGTAGCGGCGCTGCTCGAGAGCGGTCTCGATGAAAGAGGATTTGATGCGCTTCGCAGGCCTGGCGACTACCTACTCTCCCAGGTCTTGAGACATAGTACCATTGGCGCTGAAGCGTTTGACGGCCGAGTTCGGGATGGGATCGGGTCTGATCGCTCCGCCGAAGGCCACCAGGCCGGCGAAACGCATCGTCGAAGCAAATTTGAGGTCTTTCTGTCGACCCATACCAAGTATGGGCGTCGATAAATGAGAGCGATCAAGCCAATCGAGCTATTAGTACCGGTAAGCTCCATGCGTTGCCGCACTTCCACACCCGGCCTATCAACGTGGTCGTCTTCCACGGCTCTCAAGGGAGAACTCGTTTTGAGGTGGGTTTCCCGCTTAGATGCATTCAGCGGTTATCCCGTCCATACATAGCTACCCTGCACTGCGGCTGGCGCCACAACAGGTCCACCAGAGGTATGTTCATCCCGGTCCTCTCGTACTAGGGACAAATCCTCTCAATTCTCCTACACCCACGGCAGATAGGGACCGAACTGTCTCACGACGTTCTGAACCCAGCTCACGTACCACTTTAATCGGCGAACAGCCGAACCCTTGGGACCTTCTCCAGCCCCAGGATGTGATGAGCCGACATCGAGGTGCCAA
>CAZCJY010000297.1:0-3275 GCA_964498975.1 uncultured Methylocystis sp. | reverse complement strand
GAACGGCGCCGGCCGGATCGAGCCGATCGACAAGAAGCAGGCGGGCCGCGAGCTTTCCGTCCTCGCCGCCGACATTGGCGCGGGCAAGCACGGCGATCTCGTCTCCGTCGATCTCGTCGGCAAGACGCGCTTTGGCGCGCCGCGCGCCCGCGTGCGCGAGTCGCTCGGCTCGGTGACGGGCGAGAAGGCGGTGAGCCTCATCGCCCTGCGCGCGCATGACATTCCCGATGTGTTTCGCACGGAGGCCGTCGCCGAAGCGGCGCAAGCCAGGCCCGCGACTTTGCAGGGGCGCGAGGACTGGCGCGACCTGCCGCTCGTGACGATCGACCCGCCCGACGCCAAGGATCACGACGACGCGGTCCACGCCGCGCCCGATCCGGGGCCGGACAATGACGGCGGCTTCGTCCTTACCGTCGCCATCGCCGATGTCGCGCATTATGTGAAGCCGCGCTCGGCCCTCGACCGCGACGCCTTGGAGCGCGGCAACTCGGTCTATTTTCCCGACCGCGTCGTGCCGATGCTGCCGGAGCGCATCTCAAACGATCTCTGCTCGCTGCGCGAAAACGAAGACCGCCCCGCGCTTGCCGTGCGCATGCGCGTCACGAGCAAGGGCAAAAAGATCGGCCACAGTTTCCATCGCGTGATGATGCGCTCGCACGCCAAGCTCGCCTATGGGCAGGCTCAGGAAGCGATCGACGGGCGCCCCGACGAAACGACGAAGCCGCTGTTGGAGTCGGCGCTGCGGCCGCTTTACGCGGCGCATGAGGCGCTGCAGCACGCCCGCAGTCTGCGGGCGCCGCTCGATCTCGACCTGCCCGAGCGCAAAATCCTGCTGAAGACGGATGGCTCTTTCGACCGCGTCGTGATTCCGCCGCGGCTCGAGGCGCATCGACTGATCGAGGAGTTCATGATCCTCGCCAATGTCGCGGCGGCCGAGACGTTGGAAGAGCATCGCCAGCAACTCATCTACCGCGCCCATGACGAACCCTCGCGAGAGAAGGTGACGGCGCTTTCCGAATTTCTCGCCACCATCGGCGTCAAGCTCGCCAAGGGCCAGACGCTGCGGCCCTCGCATTTCAACGTGATCCTCGCCCGCGTGAAGGGCATGGAGCATGAGAACATCGTCAACGAGATCATTTTGCGCACGCAGGCGCAGGCGGAATATACGCATGAGAATTACGGCCACTTCGGCCTCAATCTGCGTCGCTACGCGCATTTCACTTCGCCGATCCGCCGCTACGCCGATCTGATCGTGCATCGGGCGCTCATTCGCGCGCTGAAGTTCGGCGAAGGCGCCCTGCCCGACATGCCGGCGGCGGAACTCGCCGAAATCGCGGCGCGAATATCTGCCGCCGAGCGTCGCGCCATGGCGGCCGAACGCGAAACCGTCGACCGGCTCATCGCCCATCATCTCGCCGACCAGATCGGCGCGCGGTTTCAGGCGCGCATTTCGGGCGTCACCAAATCGGGGCTGTTCGTGCGCCTCGCCGAGACAGGCGCCGACGGCTTCGTGCCCGCGGCGACGCTGGGCCGCGAATATTACGCCTATGACGAAGCCGCCCATGCGCTCACCTCGCGCTCGGGCGTCAGCTATCGGCTGGCGGACATTGTAGAAGTGCGGCTGATCGAGGCGGCGCCGATCGCCGGCGCGCTGCGGTTCGAAGTGATGAGCGGAGGCGAGCGCCGCGCGCCGCCGCCGCGCGCGCGGGTCAAAACGAAGGACCGGCCGCCGCCGGCGCGCGCCAAGAAACGGCGGTAACGCCGGCACCTCGCGGGCCTACTATGCGCCATAGGCGCAGATATAAACCTCTTTCCTTCTCCCCCAGCAATGGCCGGCCTTATAGACTTTGCCAAGGCTGCGGCCTCCCAGCGTCGCCGTCCAAGTTCTCCCATGGCCGAGAGAAAGAACGACGGGCCTTTCTCCAAGATCGAGCATCAAGGTCGACTGTTTCGGTTGAATAACCGGACAAGCATGTTCAAAGATCACGCGTCCGTCGACCTTGACGAAACATCTCGCCTGACGGCGCGCGCCGGCCGGTTCCGCTTCGCGCGCGGACTCGGCGCGCTCGACGCGCGCAGGCTGCGGCGGAGCGGCCATATCGAGCGGCGGCGCGTCATCGAATGCGGTCTTTGGCCGCGCCTGGTCAAGCGCGGAAATCGCCGCCGGGTTCGACAGCGTGACATGCGCCGCTCCATCCGCTTTTGCCGCTGGCGGCGGCAGCGGTTCCGGCGAGGGAGCTTCAACCGCCTCGGCGGTGGATAGCGTCTCGCGCATGGGCGTCATGGCCGGCGCCTTCTCTTGCTCTTGCCTTACCCCGTTTGCTGGCTCGACGTTTCTTGTAAGCTGCGCCGGCTCCGCGGGAGCAGCGACTTCCGCCGGCGGGTCAATCGCCGGAATGCTCTGCGATGGCGGGGTGACATGCGTCGCCTCGCGTTGGATCGGGGTCGTCTCGGATCGTTCGGATGGATTGCCTCTAAGAGCGACGCTGGTCACCAACCCAGCGCCTCCAACCACGACGATAGCAGCGGTGACATAAAACCAAATCGGCGAGGCGAAGGTTGCAGCCTCGCAGGCGGCTCGCAGGTTCTCAACGATTTCGCTGGAGAAGTCTTTGATCCAGCCTGTCGCTCGGGCGCTGCGGAACGGCCTCTCCAAACCGTTCAGCTCGCTCATGAGACGCCGCTTCTCTTGGAGGATGCGCCTCTCGAAGTTTTCCAGCTCCGCCACTTGGCGTCGTTTGTCGATTGATACGCTCATACTACTGACTCCGGGTGTGTTCGCGAGACGATGGCGTTGATGCGCCCATGTCGATACATGCGCGCTTGGCGCCTCGACGAAGCGGCGAACCATCAGCTTCTCGGGGATTCTTTCCCCGGCAGACCACTCCGGCGCGAATGTCGGCGCCCGAGTTTGGCTATACCCCGCTCAACTTTGATATTTAAAATTGAAATTATGGCTGTTCTTTGTGCTTTCTGAAGCGGCGCAGGCATCCGGGGCCCGGCGCTCGCGGCGCTCGCACGCCTTGACATCCCTCGCGCCGCACGTATGTTGCCCGCAATTCGTCGCCGGCCGCCATTCGCGGCCGGGGCGATTTTCTTTTCAAGAGACTGGAACGACCGATGGCCAAGTCCGCCATGATCAAGATCAAGCTCCTGTCCACGGCGGATACGGGCTATTTCTACGTGACCAAGAAGAACGCGCGCACGAAGACCGAGAAGCTCGTCTTCAAGAAATACGATCCCGTCGCGCGCAAGCACGTGGAATTCAAGGAAAC
>CAZCJY010000296.1:0-3286 GCA_964498975.1 uncultured Methylocystis sp. | reverse complement strand
CCGGCAGAGATAGAGGCCATGATGGCGCTGCCGTACTTCGCTGCCGCGTGGCTCACGAGCGCCTTCTTGCCTGCAATGCGACAACGGGGAAGCGGGCACCTCGTCAACATTAGTTCGGTCGCCTCTCGCATCGTGTGGCCGGGCGCTACTGCCTATACGGCAGCACGCTGGGCGATGCGCGGGCTCTCTGAAGCGCTGCGCGCCGATCTTCGCGGCAGCGGCATCAGCGTGACGCTCTATGAGAGCGGCGAGATTGAATCGCAGTACTGGCTGCATAATCCTGGCAGTCGGGAGCGAATTCCAAGAATCAGCAAAATGCTCCCGGCGCTGAAGGTGGAAGACGTAGGAGCGGCAGTTGTCGCCGGGGTGCGCAGGGATAAGCGGCTGATCGTGATTCCATTTGCGATGAGGATCATCTACGCGCTGCACTACTTGTTTCCTTGGGCGGTCCAAGGGCTGATGACCGCAACCGGCTATCGCTTTCCCAGAGCGCGTTGATAATCTTGGCAAGCGCTGCATAGGAGCAGCTGAAAGCTTGGACATTGCTGATACGTACTGGCGCGATTCGCCATTTGAACGTGCTTTCCGGCAGTGCTACCATGAACGGAGAAGCATCAAGGGACGAACGCCATGAGCTTCTTTAACAGTGGGCCGAAGCGACCAAAGTTCGAAGGCGAGCGACACGACCACCGACCCAAAGGGCCACGCTTCACGCCGGCGATCGTACTGATTGTCATGTTGCTCATCGCCGTCCTCGTTCGAATTTTGCAGCTTCGGGGCTACTTCTGATCTTCAGTTTCTTGTCGATAATCCGAAAAAAGAGGACAGGCGCCGACGAAGTGAGAAGCTCCGCGGAAAACGGAGCTTCGTTGTCAGAATAGTGTCGGCTCTTCGTATCTGCCGCGCACTGTCTTCTGTGTTGGCGGCCGGCAATCTTCCTTGAGAGGGAAGAGCACCGGCTGCGCTGTCTTAGCGGCTTGCTGCTGCTCCCTGCGGAGCAGCAGGTCGCGCCAGAGATAGCGCTTGCCATCTATGACGAGATAGCGCGGGCCGCTCACGTCAACGCTCCTCGAACGGCCGGTCGCGTTTGATGACCTCCCGCTTGAGTTGACGCGCGAGCATGAGGCATACGCTCGCCTCGGACGAATATGGCCCCCGCCACTCGTCGTCGCTATCCGTCTTGCGAAAGAATCAGCCCGAAGGCCGCTTCTTCACGGTGTAGCTTGCGAGGGCGTAGACACGCGGACGGTTGTCGAGCATGTCAGTACTCCTCCGCGAGCATGATGGTTAGCACGCGCGTTGTTAGCGAGAGGTCGGAAGGGTCTTTCGAGCCGTATTCGAGCGTGCGGTCGTAGTAATCAAGTTTCCAAAAGCATCGCTTGCCTGCGTGCTCGAAGGTGCCGAAGTCATGCTCGCCGTTGGGGTCGTTGTCTTCGGTGAAGTCGTCGAATCTCCGCACGGCTTCGTAGACGCCAAGCTCCCCGAGCGGCCAAGCGGCGACAATCTCGCGGACGCCAGTCGTGATGACAACGCGTCCGAGGTCAGGGCGCTGTCCTTTGCGGAACGCATCGTTCAATTCGCGGATGCGATCGCGTGTTGCGCTGTCAATGTGCGACATGCGGTGTTCCTCCTCCCAATCGACGCGCCGGGTTGGTGCGCCGAAGAGAGGGGAGGAGTCTGATAGAATCATACACTGCGCCGCGCAGGGCGCGACGCAACTAGGTGCGCAACAGTTTGCGAATCACCAATGAAATCGTTAGCAATCGCGTTTGTGCGGGAGCGTTATAATGAAGGCACTTATCCAGTAAGGGACATCATATGGCTAAAGGAAAAACGGTGAAGGCGATGAGCAGGAAGGTTAGCAAGGCGGAGCCGGCGACGACGCGGCCGATCAAAGAAACATACACGAAGTCGGCGCTCATCAATCTGATCGCCGAAGAAAACGATATTCCTCGTAAGACCGCCGTGGGCGTCTACGCGACGCTGGAGAAGGTTTTTCTCGGGTCAGTCCACCCGCGGGGTGTTGGCGAGTTCACCCTGCCGGGCCTTCTGAAAGTGACGCTTCGCAAGGTGCCGGCGCGCAAGGCTGGTACATTGGTTCGCAATCCTGCGACGGGCGAGATGGTCAAAGCGGCAGCGAAGCCTGCAAGCGTGCGGGTCAAAGTCCGGCCGCTGTCCAAACTGAAGGCGGCGGCGATAAAGTAAAAGCATTTCCAGTCGGCCGCGATCGTTCTGTTCGAGCTGTGAGAAAGCCCCGCGTCAGTAAAGCGCGGGGCTCCTTGCTATGCGATGTCTTCAACAGCTTCCTTCGCCAGTTCCGCTTTTTCCGAGAATGACCGCAGATAGTCCGCGGCTTGCGATGCTTTCGAGGCTGCCGTGAATATCGCGCGGTCGTCAGATTTCAGGAGTTCAAGCCAATTGCCGATATAGCCGGCGTGGCGCAGTTCTCCCTGCACACCGAGATGGGCGCACAGGAACGCCGCGCCGAGTTCTGCGACCAATTCCTCGGCCGCGTATGCGCGGGTGCCGAAGCGGTTGCGGAGATCGCGGTTGAGCCGCGTCTCGTGGCCGCTCCAGTGCACGAGTTCGTGAAGCTTCGTCGCCTGGTAGTGCCCCTCGTTCTCGAATGTGCTCGGGTTCGGCAACGCTATGAAGTCCTTGGAGGGGACGAAGCATGCTCGGTCTCCTCCGTGGCGGATGTCAGCGCCGGTCGCTGCGGCGAGCGCATCGACCGCTCCCGCTGGCGGCGCCGGTGCTGCTGTAGTGTCGGGCGTATCGAAGCTGTCCACCTGGGCGACGTTGAAAACGGTGGAGGCGCGCAGCATGGAAATCTGGCGCTCCTCGTCGGCATCGTCGTCCTTCTTCACCGACAATCGCTTGGTGAAGACCACCTGCGTCCCTTTCTCACCCTTGCGGACGCACGCGCCTTTTTCGAGCGCCTGCTTGAAGGTGAGCCAGGCATTGGTGGGGTAGCTGCGCACATCGGCCGCGTGCCAGAGGATTGGGATATTTATCCCGCTGTAGCAGCGGCCGGTGACGGCGTTCGCCGGCATGATGCCGACTCGCTTGCCGCCCTTCCATGGCTTGACCCATGGCGCGGCCCCTTGTTCAAGTTCAGCGATGATGGATCGCGTGACGCTTTCGTAGACGGCGGCTATTTGCATGGCCGCCTCCTTTTGACAGGGTACGCTCGGATGGTACGCACTTTGATGGGGCGGGCTTTGGCGGCAGCGTGCGACGCGCAGATGCGGCGCAGCGAGCCGTCAATGTCCTTGCCGCCGCCCGC
>CAZCJY010000295.1:0-3288 GCA_964498975.1 uncultured Methylocystis sp. | reverse complement strand
TCAACCCCTGCGCGGAGTTCGACGGCGTCTCGCTGGAGAACAGGGCCGAATTTTCGATGGCCGATCCCAAGACGCATGAAGGCTATAACGCCCTGCCCCTCGGCGGCGTGTGGGCGCAGGCGCCATATCTGCACAATGGCTCCGTGCCCACGCTGTTCCATCTTCTCGTTCCGCGCGAGCGGCCGAGCGTCTTCATGAAAGGCCGTCTCGACTATGACAAAAAGCTCGTGGGCTTCTCCTGGGAGATTCCTCAGAGCTTGACCCGCGACGAAGGCTATCGTTTCGACGCGCAGGCTTTTTCCGCGCTCTCTAATAAAGGGCATGACAAGGACGTCGTCGAGGACGGCAAGACGTTGAAGCTCGATTGGTCGGACGACGTCGCCGGCGCCATGGCGCTCGTCGAATATTTGAAGACGAAGTGAGCGCCGGCAGGCGAGCGCCTTTTCCGTCCCTCCAGGGCGACTTGACTCTCGCGCTCATGGAGTCATTATAAGAACATAATAGGAACATCTGCGATGAATAATCCGCTGGCGTCGCTGCGGAAAAGCCTGGCTTGCGCCTATTCGGCCGGCCCTTCGGAGGCGATCGCGCTGGGGGCTCCCGGCATCGATCAGCGCCTGGGGGGCGGGCTTCTCCGCGCGGCGCTGCATGAGGCCTATGCCGAGAGCGCCGCCGACGCCGCGGCGGCGACGGGCTTCGCCCTGGCGCTCGCCAAGCGCGCGATGGCGCGGAGCGGCAAGCCGCTGCTCTGGGTGCGGCAGGAGGCCTTCACCGCCGAGGCCGGCGCGCCCTATCCGCCGGGCCTTGCGGAAATCGGCCTCGACCCTGCCGCCGTCGCTTTCATCCGCGGCCGCGACGCGAAGGAGGCGCTGCAGGCGGGCGTGGAAGCCGGACGCTGCGCCGCCGTCGGCGCGACGCTGATCGAAATCTGGGGCGAAGCGCGCGCCTATGATCTGACCGCGAGCCGCCGCCTGGCTCTGGCGGCCGCCGCCGCTGGCGCGCCGATCCTCATCGCGCGCGCCGCCGCCTCCCCCGCGCCGAGCGCCGCCGCAAGCCGCTGGCGCGTGCGCGCGCTGCCCTCCCGCGCGCTTGAGGCGAATGCGCCCGGGTCTGCGGCTTTTTCGATTTTTCTGCTGCGCCAGCGCGGCGGCGCGGCGGGGCATGAGTGGCGTGTGGAGTGGAACCGTGACCGTGGCGCCTTCGAGGACAGAACCTTCGACGCATCGTCGCTATCTGGCCCTGTGGCTTCCCTTCCTGTCGGCGGAGCGCGTCGCGAAAGCGCGCCGCAAGCAGCCAGGCGCAGATTCGGGTGGCGCGCCGCTCGTTCTCGTCAAAAAGGAACGTAGCGCGTTGCGCATCGACGCTCTCGATCGAAAGGCGATCAAACTCGGCTTGACGCCTGGCATGACGCTCGCCGACGCTAGGGCGCGCGCGCCGGGATTCGCCGTCGAACGGGCCGACGCGGACGCGGACGAAGTGCTCATGCTGAAGCTCGCCGCTTTTTGCGAGCAATTCACGCCGCTCGTCGCGCTCGATCCGCCCTGCGGCCTCATGCTCGACGCGACCGGCTGCGCCCATCTTTTCGGCGGCGATGCGGCGATGCGCGCCTGCGTCCTGCAGACGATGGCGCGGCTCTCCTTCACGACCCGCGCCGCTGTGGCCGGAACCCCCGACGCCGCCCACGCCCTGGCGCGTTTTGGCGAAGCATGCGTCGTTCCTCCGGGCGAGGATGAAATATTCACGCGCGCGCTGCCCATCGCCGCGCTTGAAGCCGAGAGAGAGACAAGCGTCGCGCTGACGCGCGCCGGCCTCACGACATTGGGCGATCTCGCCGAGCGTTCCTCGGCCGCGCTGACGGCGCGTTTCGGCGCCGAGACGATGCGCCGGCTGACGCGCATTCTTGGGCGCGAAGACGCGCGCATCACGCCCTTGCGGCCCTTGCCCGAATGCATGGTCGAGCGGCGCTTTCCCGAACCCTTTCTCGATCTCGCGGCGATAGAGACGGTTCTGCGGCCGCTGATCGCGGAAGCGATGGGCATTCTCGAAAAGCGCGGGCAAGGCGGCCGCGCTTTCGAGGCCCGCTTCTTTCGCACCGACGGCGCCGTCGCCGCGCTGCGTTTCGAGACCGGCGCGCCTTCGCGCAATGTCGACGCGGTCCTGCGGCTCTTTCGCCTCAAGGCCGAGGCGCTTGCCGACCCGCTTGATCCGGGCTTTGGGTTCGACGTCTTGCGTTTTTGCGTCTTGCGCGCCGAGACTCTGGCGCAAAGCCAGATCTGCTTCGAGCGGCAAGGCGCGCAGGAAAGCGAAATCGCCGATCTTATCGACCGTCTTTCGGCGCGTTTCGGGCGCGAGCGCGTGCTGCGCTTCGCCGCGCATGAGACGCATGATCCCATGCGCGCCGCATCCTATGTTTTCGCCGCCGCGCCGCCTTCTTCTTGGCCTCGGCCGGAGCCGGGCGAACCGCCCTTGCGGCCGCTGTTCCTCTTCGAGCCGCCGCAGCCCATCGAAACCATGGCCGAGACGCCTGACGGGCCGCCGATGCATTTCAAATGGCGCCGCGTGCGGCGCATCGTCGCCCGCGCCGAAGGGCCGGAGCGCATCGCGCCCGAATGGTGGCGTAACGCCGGCGGGCGCAAGCAAACGCGCGACTATTACCGCCTGGAGGATCGCGAGGGTCATCGCTTCTGGGTGTTTCGCGAAGGCCTCTACGAAAGCGAGATCGCGAACCCGCGCTGGTTCCTGCATGGGCTTTTCGCATGAACGCGCCTTTCGCCGAACTTGTCGCGGCGACGAATTTCTCCTTCCTGCGCGGCGCGTCGCATCCGGGAGAAATGGTTTTGACGGCGCTGCTGCTCGGGCAAAACGGCCTGGGCGTCGCCGACCGCAACAGCGTCGCCGGCGTCGTGCGCGCATACGCCGCGCTCAAGGAGCTGCGCGAAAGATTGCGCGATCCGCCGGAGAACGATGATGCGGCGCTTCTCGCGCAGCTCGACAGGGAGCGCGTCGACGCCTTCAAGCTTGTCGTCGGCGCGCGACTCGTCTTCGCCGACGCGACGCCTGACATCGTCGCCTATCCGCAAAACCGCGACGGCTGGGGACGTCTCACGCGGCTGCTCACGACAGGGAATCTGCGCGCCAAAAAGGGCGAATGCCATCTTTATTTCGACGATCTCGCGCAGGTCGCGCGCGATCTTTTATTGATCGTCATGCCGTCGCGCGATCTCGCGCCTCTGCCTTCCACGCTCGCGCGTCTGCGCGACATGGCGGAGGGAGACGTCTGGCTCGGCG
>CAZCJY010000294.1:0-3307 GCA_964498975.1 uncultured Methylocystis sp. | reverse complement strand
CGGGGTTCGGCAGTTCGATCCTGACGCGCGCCGTGCGCGTCTCCATGTTGAGATGGGGATAAATCAGCGCGACCTGCCCCTTGAAGGCTCGATCGGGGTAAGCCCTTGGTCGCACGTCGACCTTTTGTCCGGGCGCAATCAAGGCGATATCCCGCTCGGCGATGTCAGCCAGCACCCAGACCAGGGAATGATCGACGATGCGAAACAGCATGTCGCCCGGCGCGGCGCGCACGCCGTTAATCGCCGCCCGCTCCAGGACGTGGCCGTCTTGCGGCGCGGGCCATGCGATCACGCGCGGAACGCTGCGGGCGCGCCCGATCGCAGCGATGGCGCTTTCATCGAGGCCGAGATTGACGAGCCGCCGCTTGGCTCCTTCCAGGCGCTGGGCGTCGATCCCGCCGCCACGCCGCATGTTGAGGACGGCGACATATTCCGCGGCTGCGCCCGAAAGATTCGGCCCATACACGCGCATCAGCGTTTGGCCCTTGCGAACGTAATCGCCCTCCGCAAACTTCCCGACCGATTCGATGAAGCCTTCGAAGCGTAGCGAGACGATCGAGATGCGGCGCGGGTCGAACTCGATCCTGCCCGTCGCTCGAACAGGGACGTTCAGCGTCCGGCGCGCGACGGGTTCGGAGCGAACTCCCGTCTTTTGCAGCTTTCCGGGGCTGATCGTGACGGTCGTGCCGTTCTCCGCCTCGTCCTCGTAGACGGGTATGTAATCCATTCCCATCTCGTCCTTCTTGGGAACGGGCGATGTGTCGGGCAGACCCATTGGATGGCGGTAGAAGCGCACGCGCCGCTCGCCGCCTCTCTCGGCGGCGCCTGGAGGCGGCTTGTCCTCGAAACTCACGTCCTCGCTCGCGCGCACCGGCAGATAATCTTTGCCCGCCGATGTCTTCTTGGGCGTCGAGGAATAGGCTGGGCGACCGTCGGGATCCCGGTAGTAAATGATCGGGCCTGTCGTTGCAGGCGCCTTGCCCGAGATGTTAGGCCCGGCATCGCCCGGCGTTCCTGAAGGTGTGACCCATTTGAAACGTCCCTCGACCAACCAAGCGAGGCTGGCCGCGACGACGACAAAGCCCAAAAGAATAACGATGTGACGGCGAGTCATAGAGAGCCTCCCGCCAGACGTTCAAGCTCAGCGTATCTGGCTTGCTCTTCGACTTTGAGCTTAAGGATTTCGAGTTCGATCGCGCGCAGGCGTCGTTCGGCTTCCAGAGACGTCGCCAAGTCGGCGGCTCCGGCCGCAAAGCCGCTTCGCGCCGTCTCTACCGACAGGCGCGCCGGATTGAGCTGGCGTTGTTCAACGATGCGGATCGCCTTGCGCACGGCCTCCAGCCCGAACCATGCTTCGGCGACATCGCCGTCGAGCCGGATTCGGATGGCGTCGTAGCGCATCTGCGCGGCGCCGAGTCGTGAACTGGCGGCGCGCTGTTCGGCGTCCTTTGCCTCATATTGCAGCGGGACTTTGAACCCAAGCATGAATTGCCCGGTGTTGTCGCCGGTGGGACGCTGCACAAAGGTCGCTCCAACAGTGACGTTTGGGTAGTAATTCAGATCCGTAAGCTCCTTCGTTCCGGTAGCCGCGCGGACTTGCGCGCTGGTCGTGGCGAGGGCCGGATTGGCGACTCTCGCGAGCTCCTGAACGCCGGCGAGTGTCAGCTTTGTTTTCAGCGGCCGAAAGCCTCTGGGAATAGCGAGCGGCTCTTGCGAGCCGCGACCGATCAAGGCATTTAAGCGAGCGGCGGCGGATTTAGCCTCGCCCTGACGGCGCGCGACCTCTGTTTCAGCCGTCGCCGCCTCGATCTCTGCCTTGATCACTTCCTGCTGGTCGACCGAGCTCGCGCCATAACGCAAGCGCAGGAGGCTGAGAATTTCGTCGAGCCGGCGCTTCAGTCCAAGCGAAAGGTCGATCGCCCGATGCGCGGCGCCGTATTGCGCATAGGCGGTTTTAACGCGGGCGATCAAATCCGTGTCGGCCGCGCGGCTCTGATGCCTCGCGGCCTCGGCGTCGGCCTCGGCGACGCCGCGCTCCAGGTCGCGTTTGCCCCACAGTTTGAATTCCTGTTCGGCGCCGATCCAACGTTGGCCGACGCCGCGTCCATTCACGTCCCATGCTTGGAGTGTGACTGTCGGATCGGCCAGCACGCCAGCCGCGCCCACTCTTTGCGCTGCCGCGTCGGCATCCAGCGCGGCCGCCGCCAGTTCGGGGCTTAGCTGCTTTGCAAGCGCGACAATGCTTTCGACGGTGGCGCCGGGCAAGTTTCGTTCAGTCGCCGAAAGCGATGTTGAGCACATCAATATCGCCGCCAACCCCACAAATGAGATGGAGCGAAGGCGCCGTCCCCGACTCATGGCGCCACCTTTAGAATTAGTCGGCTCTGGACCGTGCCGCTCTCGCCCTGCACCTTTGCAGCGAGCGATATCCGCCACGTTCCCGCATCAGTCAGATCGACCTTAAAGCGATAAATTCCGGGTTCGGGGCTTTGCGCCGGTTCGATCATGCTGGTCATCGACTTCATGCCATCTGGAGCCATGTCGAGACGCATCGCGAAGATCACCGCGTCTGGCGCCGGCTTGTCGTCGGGCTTATGGACGAGACGCACCGATACGATCGCTTGCCCCGTCTTGAATTGCGCTTCGACGAGTCGGAATTCGTAGTCGTTGACGTTGGCGCGGGCGAACGGCGCTGGGCCCAAGATGGCAAGCGCGACCAGCGCGAATAAGCGCGCCTTGCCCGATGTCACGAGCATCATCAGATTGTCTCCGTATCCCATTAATGCGCATGGTCGTCGGGCGGATCGCAGCTGCGATCAATCCCGATAAGGGACATCATCGCGCCTCACGCGATCGATGCGACAACGGCGCTGGCTCTTGCGGGAACGGGATCGTGGATATCGATCTCCCGTCGGGCTAGCCGGCGACCGCTTGAGGTCGCGCCAAATCTGCTCCCGGCGCTACCGTGAGCGAGATTGGACTTTCGGCTTTAGACGATTGGAGGTCGAAGAGCTGGCGGACTTCGTAATCCACCGAGCTCAATGTCATCGCAGGGAGTCAGCGGCGGCGCATACCCCCAAAAGACGGCATCAAGGAATGGTTGAAGCTGCGGGAGCGTTGCTTGACTTGGCCCGCACAGGATCTCAGCGCACACGGGGAATGCTGCGCCGTCATCGCCGTTGTGGTCGGGACAATCGTCCATGCTCATTTCAATGCAAGCATGGTTCATCTTCGCGGCAAAAGCTCCGCCCGCCCCAGCTAAAGCTGTAGCGAGAATAACCGCAGAGATCAAAAGGCGAAGGCAGCG
>CAZCJY010000293.1:0-3315 GCA_964498975.1 uncultured Methylocystis sp. | reverse complement strand
CTAGTGGTTGGGGCGTGCATCCTTCTCCCATAGGGAGAAGGTGGCCCCGCGAAGCGGGGTCGGATGAGGGATTCGGTCTTTGCAAAAACATCGTCGTGACCGACGAGCGAGCACTCTTGCAAGGTCGTTCAAGTCCGTCACCCCTCTCCCGGTCGCTCCGCGACCACCCTCTCCCATCGGGAGAGGGTTCCGCGCGTCATCGTTGCGCGTATTGCCGTTGTCATCGCGCCGATGCAACATGCGTCCCTTCGATAAATCGATAGGGGCTAGGACGGATGTATTTTGAAATGCGGCGCGCGGGTGTGGCGTTTCTTGTTCTCCTGACCCTCGCCCTCCCAGCCCACGGCGCCGAACGCGTCGTCAATCTCACCCTCGTCGTCTTCAGCGACATCTATGAAATGGGCGAAAAGGACGGGCGCGGCGGCTTCGCGCGCATCGCCGGCGCGCTCAAAGCCGAACGCGCGAAGGCGAAGAACGTCATCGTCGCCCTCGCCGGCGACACGCTGTCGCCTTCGCTCATGTCGAGCCTCGACAAGGGCGCGCATATCATCGAACTCCTGAACCGCACTGGTCTCGACGTCTTCACGCCCGGCAATCACGAGTTCGATTTCGGCGAAGCGATATTCCGCCAACGGATGAGCGAAGCGAAATTCACGCTTCTCGCCGCAAATTTGCGCGACGCGTCAGGCAACCCCCTGCCCGGCCTCGCCGACAGCAAGATATTCGACATCGAGGGTGTGAAGATCGGCGTCTTCGGCCTCACGGACGACGAGGCGGCCAGACGCTCGAGCCCCGGAAGCCTGCGTCTTCTCCCCGCCATCGATACGGCGAAGCGTCAGGCGCAGGCGCTGCGCGAGGCCGGCGCCGATCTCGTCGTCGTCGTGACGCATTCCGAATGGCAAGATGATTTGCGCCTCGCCAAGCTCGGCTCGATCGACGTCGTGCTCTCGGGCCACGACCATAATCTCTTCGTCGCATATGACGGACGCGCCGCCGTCGGCGAGACGCAGGCCGATGGCGTCAATCTCGTCGCGATCGATCTTGCGATCCATATCGACAGCGACGGCAAGGCGAAATGGACGCCGAAATTTCGCGTCATCGACACCGCCGAGGCGACGCCGGACGCGGCCATCGCCGCGCGCGTCGCGCAATATCAGACATCGATCGACAAGGCGCTCGACGTCGACATCGGCGCGACGCGGACGCCGCTCGACAGCCGCAAGGCGGTCGTGCGCGGACAGGAGACGGCGATCGGAAACTTCTTTGCCGATGCGATGCGCGCCGCGACTAACGCCGATGTCGCGATCATCAACGGCGGCGGCATTCGCGGCAATCGAACCTATGACGCCGGCGCGAAGCTCACGCGCAAGGACATCGTCAAGGAATTGCCTTTCGACGACAAGCTCGTCACGCTGGAGCTCTCCGGCGCCGATCTGCGGCAGGCTTTCGAAAACGCGGTCTGGATGCTCGGCAAGGATTCCGGTCGCTTCGGCCAGATTTCCGGCGCGCGCATCGTCGTGCGACGCGACGCCGTGCCCGGCGCGCGCCTTGTCTCCGTCGAGATCGGCGGCAAGCCGCTGGACGAAGCGCGCCTCTATAGGATTGCGACGACCGATTTTCTCGCGCGCGGCAAGGATGGCTATGTCGCGCTGACGCACGGCAAACCGCTGGTCAGCGAATTGGAAGGTCCGCTCTTGACGAGCATTGTCTCGGACGCGATTGCGAAGGCAGGCGCCATCGCGCCTGTCGTCGACGGCCGCATCAGAATCGACTAATCAGACGCCGCCCAGGCACACATATTTGATCTCGATATAGTCGTCGACGCCATAGCGCGAGCCTTCACGCCCCAGTCCCGATTGCTTCACGCCGCCGAAAGGCGCGACCTCCGTCGAGATCAGCGTCTCATTGACGCCTACCATGCCGAATTCGAGTTGCTCGGCGACGCGGAAGACGCGGGCGATGTCGCGGCTGTAAAAGTAAGCGGCGAGTCCGTAAGGCGTGGCGTTAGCGAGACGCACCGCATCGGCCTCGGTCTCGAAGGAGATGACCGGCGCAACCGGGCCGAACGTCTCTTCGTGGAAGATCAGCGCGTCGGGCGGCACATTGGCGAGCACCGTCGGCTGATAGAAGGTTCCGCCGAGCGCATGGCGCGCGCCGCCGGTCATGAGCTTCGCGCCATGCGCGAGCGCGTCGGCGACATGGCGCTCGACTTTTTCGACCGCCGCCTCTTCGATGAGCGGGCCGATAGCGACGCCTTCCTGCGCGCCATCGCCGACCTTCAGCGCGCTCGCGGCGGCCGCCAGCTTCTGCGCGAAAGCGTCCGCAATGGAAGCCTGCACGAGGAAGCGATTGGCCGAGACGCAGGTCTGACCGCTATTGCGATATTTCGTGGCGATCGCGCCCTGCACCGCGCGGTCGAGATCGGCGTCTTCGAAGACGATAAGCGGCGCATTGCCGCCGAGCTCCATCGAGCATTTCTGTATATTCTCTGCCGCCTGCCGCAGGAGAATCTTGCCGACCTCCGTCGAGCCGGTGAAGGTCAGCTTGCGCACGAGGGGATTTTGCGTGAACTCCAGTCCCACCGGCGCGGGATCCTTCGCGGTGACGACATTGATGACGCCAGCCGGCATGCCGGCGCGTTGGGCGAGCTCCACGAGCGCGAGCGCGGAAAAAGGCGTCAGTTCCGCCGGCTTCACCACCATCGTGCAACCAGCGCCGAGCGCCGCCCCGACCTTGCGCGCGAACATGGCGGAAGGAAAATTCCAGGGCGTGATCGCGGCGGTAACGCCAATCGCCTGTTTGAAGACGAGGAGCCGCCGGTCCATCGGCCCCGGTATCACGTCACCGTAGATGCGGCGTCCCTCCTCCGCGAACCAGTCAATGAAGGCCGCGCCATAGGCGATCTCGCCACGCGCCTCCGCGAGCGGCTTGCCCATTTCGGCCGTGATGATGCGCGCCAGCCGCTCCTGATCGGCCATCACCAATTCAAACCAGCGACGCATGATTCGCGCCCGGTCCTTGGCCGGACGATCGCGCCAGCCAGGCAGCGCCCCGGCGCAGGCGTCGATGGCGCGGCGCGTCTCGGCCGGCCCCATGTCGGGCGCGCGGCCGAGTTCAACGCCGGTCGCCGGGTTTTTAACGGCGAAGGTCGCGCCGTTGTCCGCGCCAACCCATTTGCCGTCGATGAAGGCCTGCTCGCGAAGGCCGAGACCGGTGATTGCGTCCATGCTGACGTCCTCCCGCGCGCGCGGCGCGCTTTCCTGCAAATATAGGAAAGGCGCGCCTCGCGGCGGATGATTTGTCGAAATCGTAAAG
>CAZCJY010000292.1:0-3317 GCA_964498975.1 uncultured Methylocystis sp. | reverse complement strand
GCGTCGGCTTGGCGCTAACGCTCGTTCTCGTCGGCGTAAACGGTCGGGTCGAGCTCGAGAAGATCACTTTCGAATTTTTCTTCTTCTTGGCTGTGCGGCAGAGCGGCGTCACGCGCATGGCCGTGATCATGCGGATGGTCGTCTTCATGAACATGAGCGGGCGACTGATACGCATGGTCGCCGCTAGGAGGCGCGCCGTTTGAGGCGATGTCGCGCCAGCTGCGCCACGCCATCCAGGCGGCGACCGCGACGATCAAGACGCCGGAGGCGATCTGCAAATAGGGTTCATTCGCTTCGGCGTTGAATTGCGCGCCGAAATAGAGACCCGTCAAGGCGATCGCCCAGACGATCGCCGTATGGGAAAGGGTCGCGGCGACTCCCAGCAACACGGCCTGCGCGACCGTGCCGCGCACGGCGACGATGAAGGCCGCCATCATCGTCTTGGAATGTCCAGGCTCCAGACCATGCAGCGCGCCGAGCGCGATGGCGCTTGGAACAAAGACCCATGCGTTCGCCGCGCCGGCGTTGAAAGCTTCCGAAAGGCTGGACATTTACGTCGGCGCAGCTCCTGAAAGGAACGTCGGTCGGCTATTCGCGGCCGATCTCCATGGCGGCGGCGCGCGCACGGCCTCTGACCTCGCTTCAAGAGCCCGTATCCCCGCTATTTATAGTGAGCGCCCCGCCGCGAAACAAGCGCGGGGCGCGCGAGCTATACGGGGCGTTGGCGCGCAATCGCGCCGCTAAAAAAGAGAACCCCCGGCTTTTTGGGCCGGGGGCTTTATTATGGCATTCGGTTCGTATCGCTTAGGGCATATCGCCGGCGACGAACTTGGGAATGACCGGACCGCCGATTTCGGCCGCGAAGCGGCGTCCCGACGGCGAGAAGAACATCAGCAGGCCGCCGATCTGGCTGTCGGTGTCGTAAGCCAGGTCGGACAGACGCTCGATATCCCAACGCGCGTCCTGGATCTTCACGGCGATTTCCTTGGTCTCGCCCGGCGCGATCGGCGTCGCGTCGGTCGAAAGGCCGCGGTCAGCCAACAGATAGTCCGGGAACTCGGGCTTCGTCGTGAACACGTCCGGGTTCAGGAAGCGCAGACCGGCCGCGGTGTATTCGCCAAGGCGCAGCGGCTCGGAGGTCGAGTTCGTGACCTTGACGTTGATCGACAGTTCGCGGCCCGGCACCTTGTAGACGCCGCCGTTCAGGTCGACCGTCACGCGCTCCTTGCCGACGCCCGCCGTGCCTTCCGTCTGGATCGGCGTCAGCGGCTTCTGCAAGCCCGCCTGAAGCGGGATCGTGCGCGGGAAGGTCGAGTTCGTCACGGCGTAGCCGACGATGGTGGCGAGAATGGTCAGCGCCAGGACGATCGCGCCAATGCGCTTGTCCTCGTCGCCCATCACCTCGTCCGCGCGGCCGGTGGCGACCCGCAGATAAGAAGCGATGATGCCCTTCCGGACGAACCAGAACAGGATCCACGCCGCGCCAACCGCGAGCCACGGCAGATGCCACGCGTAAACGCGGCTGATGCCGTAATGCTCAAGATCGATCGTCGAGCCGTCAAGCAGGGTCACCGGATTGGTGAAGTCCTTCATGTCGCCCTTGATCTCGATCCACTGGCCGGGGCCGATGATCGGACCGCCGCCCTCGACGTTGATCTGCGCATGCACATGCCAACGGCCCGCGCGACGACCGCGCAGATTGATCGAGAAGGCGTAGTCGTTGCCCGGAACGAGCGACACAGAACGCGGCGCAAACTGCTCGCCGATGAACTGCGCCGTGCGCACCAGAACCGGACCAGGCTCGCCCGCGTTCAAGAACGACACGCGCGGGTTGGCCACCGCCTGCGGCCACGCCGAGAAGACGTGAACCTTGCCAGACAGAACCATCTCTTCATTGACGTTGACCGACGTCTTCGACCACTGAACGTCATACCAGTTCAGCGTGCGCATGCGAAGGAACGCCTGCTGCGACTTCTCGCCGTGGGCCGACGCAGGAGCAACCGCTCCCAAGGTCGCCGCCACAGCCGCCGCCGCGCCAATCGCGGCCAGCTTGACTAGCTTTCTCATCGATAAACCTCCCAGGTTCCTCTTTGGCCCGGACGGCGCCTCGCGCGCCAACCGGCCTTTTCCATCGCAGCGGACTCGGAGCCAACTTCAGCTTGCTCAAAGCCCGCCGCGTCTCTTCTTTTTCGAGGCGGCCGCGGATCGACAAACCCGCGGCCCTTAAGTCCGTGTCAGATGGTGTCGATGACCTTGGTCGTCGAATACCAACGGCCCATGAACCACCACAGGAAATACACCATCATCGAGACGAAGCCCGAGAAGAACGCCGCGACCGGCACAACGTCCTTACCGAAGGTGCGCAGCGTGCCGCGCTCGACCATGCGGATATATTCCGGCATCGAGGTGCGGACGTAGTGGAAGCCGATCAGATCCGCCAGCGTCATCAGCTGGCCATGCTGCTCGGTCGCCTGGTGGAACGCCGCGATCGCCGGCCAGTTGTTCGGGTAGAACAACAGACCCCAGCCCAGCGAGCCCACAACCGCCGTGATCACATAGGAGCCCGACAGAAGCAGGATCACGTCAAGCCAGATCGCCGGAACGATCAAAGCCGACGGGAACACAAGGCTGATCGGGAAGTAGGTCCAGCCCCAGAAGTTCACGTAGCGGTTGATCCACTCGCCGACCAGAAGGCCCAGAGCCGCGAACACCGCGCCAAACGGCAGACGGAAGTTCACCCACCAGAAAGCCTGCGACGCCGCGCAGAAGGTCACGCCCAGAATCGGCACGACCGTCGGCCACATACGACGATCCTTCCAGTCAACCCAGAAGTCCCAGTCGCCCGCCGTCAGCATGAAGTGGACGTGGTAGCCGCCAAGAACGGCGAAGAACAGCAGAACAAGAAGCATCCAGTCGACTGTCTGCACGCAACCCGCCGCCTCGGCGACGGAGTTGAACGGACCGACCGCCCCCCCGCTTTTCGATTGTGACATCACTCTTCTCCTTGGTGTTCTCGAGCTTCTTTAAGAGCCCGAGCGTTTTTCCTTGGGGACATCGGAAAGGCCTTTCGCCCCCCGCGTCCCGGACGGCGGAAAACCGCCGCCCGCATCCCTTTTTTGCATGCTCTTTACCGAGCATGCGCTTTCCGAAAACCGCCGCCTAAAAGCGCCCCGAAAGCCGCTCCTTAAGCCGCAATCCAACTCCCCAGTCGCCTGCGCGACCAGACAAACAGTCGGATTTTCCGAAAAGCCGATCAATCGCGCCGCCCGCGCTATTGTTGTTTGGCGCGGGCGGCGCTGTGATCCTTACTCGGTCAG
>CAZCJY010000291.1:0-3318 GCA_964498975.1 uncultured Methylocystis sp. | reverse complement strand
TGCCGTCGCAGCCGCGCGACATGACAATGCGGCGCCGCTATTCCACTTTCTCCCCTGGATAAACCCCCCAGAGATTCTCCTGGGCGATATAGCCGTCGAAGCCCTTGCCGGCGATGCGGCACCATTTGCCGTCGCAGCCACGCAAATTGCCGATGACGCCGGGCCCGAGCTTCGCCGAAGGCGTCGAATGGTCGGAGGCCATGAGCAGCTGCGGCTCTTTCTTCCAAGGCGCGACCAATGCGGTGCGCCGTCCGGAGAGAAGCGAATGCAGCACCCAGCCCTCCGCGCCTTCCGAATCGCGGATCTTGCGCCAGGTCTCGAATTCCGCGGTGATCTCGACGGGCAGTCCCGCGCGCTCATAGACCCACAGCGTCGGATGCTCCTTGCTCGGCCCCTCGCGCACATTGACGCGATCCGACTTGAGGCTCACATAGCGCGGCAAGGGCAGACCGCTGACCGGTCCTTTCTGAGGCTCCTGAGCTGGCGCTGGCGCTGCGCAAAAAAATGCCCAAATCAGCGTTAAGACGAGCGCCCTTCGCGCGCGCGGGCGGCGCGCGGCGCAAAAGACCCGCGCCTGGGCGGGAGAGATCGAAATTGGCGCAAATTCTGCATTTTTCCGCGGCATGATGGATTGGTCGCTCGCTTGTCTTTGGCCCGTCATCTGCTAGGAAGTCGAAGGCGTCCGGCGCAGGAGGGCGTATTGGTTTTGTCGCCGATCGCCGTTAAGACCGGGTTGAAGCCGGCGACATTCGCCGGCCTCTTTTCATCCGCAATAGCGACGCGAGAAGATCATAGCGCAATCGCAGCGGCGCCGCTGCGACGGTCAACGCCAAGCGAGGCGAGGGGACGATCGGGAAGATGCCGAAGAAGAAGCCGCTCGTCATAGTGACGCGCCGACTGCCGGAGGTGATCGAGACCCGCATGTGCGAGTTGTTCGACACGCGCCTCAATGAAAGCGACAAACCCCTCTCCCATGATGAACTCGTCGAGGCCATGCGCGCGGCCGAGGTGCTGGTGCCGACCATCACCGACCGCATTGATTCGCATCTCATCGCCCAGGCCGGCGAACAGATGAAGCTCATCGCCAATTTCGGCAATGGCGTCGACAATATCGACGTCGCCTCGGCGCTCGACCGCTCGATCACCGTGACCAATACGCCCGGCGTGCTCACCGAGGACACGGCCGACATGACGATGGCGCTGATTCTCTCCGTCGCGCGGCGGCTCGTCGAAGGCGCGAGCGCCATTCCCGAAGGCTCCTGGGCCGGTTGGTCACCGACCTGGATGCTCGGCCACCGCATCACGGGAAAAAGGCTCGGCATCGTCGGCATGGGCCGGATCGGCCAGGCCCTGGCGCACCGAGCCCAAAGCTTTGGTCTTTCAATCCATTATCACAATCGCCGCCGCGTCGCCGCCGATGTCGAGGAACAATTGGAGGCGACCTATTGGGAGTCGCTCGACCAGATGCTGGCGCGCGTCGACATCGTGTCGATCCATTGCCCGCATACCCCCGCGACCTATCATCTGCTGTCCGCCCGCAGGCTCGCGCATCTGCGCCCGCACGCCATTCTGATCAATACGGCGCGCGGCGAGATCGTCGACGAGAACGCGTTGGTGCGCATGCTTGAAGCGGATGAAATGGCCGGCGCCGGTCTCGACGTTTTCGAGCACGAGCCCGCCGTTTCGCCGAAATTGCTGAAGCTCGCCAAGGCCGGCAAGGTGACGCTGCTGCCGCATATGGGCTCGGCGACGATCGAGGGCCGAATCGATATGGGCGAGAAGGTCATCATCAATATCAAGACCTTCATGGACGGCCATCGCCCGCCTGACCGGGTTCTGCCCAGCATGCTATAACGCCAAGCGCCGGGGCCGGAATCCACCCCGCGGACAAGCCGTCGTTACGGAAGGATGATTGACGCGATGAACAGAATTTTCCTCGCTTTCGCCGCCTCGCTTTGCGCCTTGGCGCTCGCCGCCGCTCCGGTCGAGGCCAAGAAGGGCGCCAAGCCGCCCCAAGAAGCCGAGCGGCAGCCACAGGACGAAAACAAGGAGAGCGGCGGCATTCCGCGCTACCAGCCTTTCCCGCACAATCAGAATTTCGTGCTCAAGGAGATCAATGGCAAAGCCCCGCCGGTCGAGATGTGGCTCTCGATCGATTCGACTGGCCGCGCCAATGGCTTTTCCGGCTGCAAGAATTGGTCGGGCGTCTTTGTGATCGGGCCCAACCGCCTCGGTCCCCGCGCCATGCCGGCGATCAATGAGAGGAAATGCGAAGGCGCGCTCGCCGCCATTGAACGCGATTATTGGGGCGTGTTGCTCTCGGGCCCCTATTGGGACACCAAGGGCGACGAGCTGATCCTGAAGGGATTCAAGGGCGGCACCCTGCATTTCCAGCGTTCGCTGTAACGCCAGCGCCCGTCATTGCGAGCGAAGCGAAGCAATCCAGCCTCGCGGAGCCTTTCTGGATTGCTTCGGCGCAAGCGCCCCGCAATGACGGCGAATTATTTCACCGGCGAGGCAAGCAGCGGACAGGGCGCTTCATGCAGCACGCGCTCGGTCGTCGAACCGCGCAGCGCCTCGAGCAGCCCCTGCCGCCCGCGCGTCGGCATGGCGATGAGATCGGCCTTGATCTCCTTCGCGTAGGCGAGAATCGTCTCGACAACCGGCCCCCGCCGCAATTCGATATGCGGCAGCAGCCCATCGAAAATCGGCAGATCGTCGCCGACATGCAGCAGCATGACGTCGGCGGCCGGATTAAGCGCATGGGCGATGTCGGCGACATGGCGGAAGGCGTCGAGCGGCGAAACCTTCGCCTCGACCGGCATCAGCACGGTGTTGAGCGACACGGCGCCTGTTTCGCGGTCGACGAAGCCCTTTTGGTCCTCGCGCAGGAACAGCGCCGGCACATGGGTCTCGCGCGCGGTCTCTTCCGCGACGGAGCCCGCGAGCCAGCGCTCCAGCCCGCTGCGCGGCCGCGTCATCATCACGAGCAGATCGCATAAATGCCGCTCGACATAAGCGCTGACGCCCATCACCGGCGATTCCGACTCGACCGAGGCTTTGACGAATTTGACGCCGAGCTGTTCCGTCACCTCGGCGCGCGTCGCCGTCGGCGAGATGAGCCTCCAGCGCGCCAGCATCTCGCGCACATGCGGAAAGCGCTCCCAATCATCGTCCTCGTCGTCGGGCCCCTCGATGTGCAGAATATGCAGCAGGCTTTTCGACGCCACCGCGATGCGCAACGCGTGGGCGAACGCCTCCAAGCTCGCGAAGGAAAGATCGGTCGGATGGACGATTGATTTGGGCTGTTCGCCATTC
>CAZCJY010000290.1:2964-3321 GCA_964498975.1 uncultured Methylocystis sp. | reverse complement strand
GTGCGTTCTTTAAATCCTTGATGTAGTTCTCGCATTGTCCGCGTTGGCAATACGCGTCGTAAATAAGGTCCGGCGGAAACCCGTCGAACGATGTCACAACGAATCGTGGATTCTCGCCCTTCTCGGTGCGCTCGGCTTTAATGATCACGCGACGTCGGCGGGACCAGGTTTCTGCGGCGTACAAGAATGAGTCGAAGTAACGAACGTGGCGTTCGCCGTCACGAAAGCGATCGTTGGCCGCAGCCATGGCTGGCGCACCTTCGCGAAGAAGCACCGCGTTCTTGGCAATCCCGAACAGGTAATCCACGCCGCCCATTTCGCGGTCGAGCTCTTCGATCATCTCGGTGATCTGTGGAG
>CAZCJY010000290.1:0-2954 GCA_964498975.1 uncultured Methylocystis sp. | reverse complement strand
TCTGTGGAGCACTGAAAGCCGAGTCGCCGCGGACAACGATGCGGACACTCGGGAAGCGGCGCTTGAGCGCAAGAATAATACGTCGCAATGGCCCGAGAGCGCCGCGGGCCGCGCCGACGTTTCCTGGACGAAGAATGGCGGTGACCAACTGCCCACTCTGACCGTCGAACACCAAGAGGGGATGATACATGTGTGTGCGGTAATACCCATGAAAGAAAGTGAGCTGTTGCGCACCATGCGTCGGGTCATCGGTTGAGTCGATATCGAGAATGATCGTCTCCGGGTCGGCGCTGAACGAATCGACGTACTCCTTTTCTAAACGCAAAAGCAGCGCTCGCACCGTACGCCAGTCAACGTCATTCTCGTACCGCGAAAGTGTCGGTTGCGAGGACAGGCCCCCATCGTCGTTCGGGAGACGATTACATGCGGTCTTCAGAAGTGGGTCGTGGCGCAGAGTGTCCGCGTCATTGCAGTCTTCGTATGCGAGCGCAGTAAGGAAGGCTGCGACCTCCGTTCCTGCGGTCTCGCCATTTTGCTCGCGCCAAGAAGCCACTGGCTTCTCGGCAGATTGCTCGCAAAATTTTGGTAGAGACGCTGGCGAACCTGCTCGAGACGGGAGTGAACGACCTTGCCCGCTTCCCGTTCATCGGGAAGACAGCTCGCAAACCACGACGAGATGCCGAGACGATCGTCGGCCCCGCGCAGCAATAAAACACCTCCGTCACTCGACGATTCGGGTGCGTCGAAAGCGACATCCACTGGTCGATCCGGATGGAATCCAAGCGTCAGTCGCGTGATACACTCTGTCACGGGCTCTCCTTTTTCGTTCGCTGAAAAGTTCAACAACTATCAGACGTACGAAAGGGCGAGCCTATTCATTCTTTTTCTTATGAATTATCCGCGCTAAGGTTTTTCCGAAACGCAAGGTTTCGTTTTCTGACAGCATGGCGCGCCCGCTCTGGGCGTGGCTGAAAGCCGTATCGATCGCGATCGGCCGCGTCAGCAGTGGTCGAACGGGGGCCTCGGCATTTAGGGCGCGGATGTTGATTCACTGCGGCGCGGTCGGGTTGCGATTTTCGAAGATCGAAAGCAGGCGCCCACGCGCGTCGACGAGCTCGGCGCCGAGATCGGGAGGCGCGTTTGGTTTGACAACGAGTCGACCGGCTGGTTCGGCAAGTCGGGCCGGCATCGTGAACAGCTCGAAACGGAGCCGCTCGGGACGCGCATACTTCAGACGTTCAGGCAGTGCGCGACGTTTGAGAAAAGTCAGCACATTGTACGTCAGCCCGCAAAGCCGGTACCACGCGGCGTTGGCGCCGAAAAGTTTGCTCGGCATCGTGCCCGCGCCGAGTTCGTTCTTCATAACGTCGTGCGCGTGCTCGATCGTACCGGCCTTCTCCCAGTGCCACTTCACAACTTCATCTCCGCCGATATCCCAGCGATTCGTGACCACCGCGAGATACTTAACCCCTTGTGTGCTCCCGAACATCTCTTCCTGTTTCTTCGTGAAACGCAATCCAACGTACCGCAGCGGTTCGGCGTTTTTCTTCCAGTTGCCCGGAAAGAACTCGACATCCGTCCACTCAACCAACTCATTCGCGCGTTCCTCGAACAGCTTCCAGTCGCTCCTCTGGCGGCAGACCGCGCCGAGCGTCTCTGTCATATCCGCACGGATCGAGAATGCAATGCGACCTCTGGGGCCTCCGTCCCGATCTGAATTCATCAGCCACTTAAGAAGCTCCTCCTCATAGCACGCGCTATCGCCGCGGAACGCATACTCCACCACCGTCGCCGGCAGCGCGGCAAATGCGCGTCGCGCCGCGGTCAATGGCTGCATCCCGGCCGGCACGTTCCCATCGCGGAACTCGTCCGCTAACACAAGTTGCTCCTCGGCCCAAAGCACCAACGCGGGCTGATACCCGCGTCCCTTCTTGTAGTGCCAGAGCGCTTCCTTCTTATGCGACTCAATGATCGTGGCGTCGAGGTCGAGCGTGGCGCGCGTGCTCGTCGCCGCCGCACGCACAACGGCCGTGTTGACCCTCCCTAGCGCTCTGAGCTCTTCGCTCTCGTCCGGAATGAAGGCCCCCTCTGCCGGTCGGCCCGCCACCGTGCTTGGATCGTGAAAGCTCGCGAGAAATCTGTGCAACGCATCGGGTGATGGAAGTTCCCGCCCCAGCATCCGCTCCAATCCCCGATCGGCAGATAGCAGCCGGATGTCTTCCACGCAGTCTCCTCCCGCGCTTTGTAGAAGTACGACCGCTTCAACCTTCTCCGCTTCGCTGTAGCCGCTCATGCGCTCGCGCAGAGATAGGTGCTCCTCGACCGCCACGTCGAGGCCGACCGCACGCGTCGCTTCCGCCACCAGCATCAGTCCGGCCCGTGCTGTGACGTCGTCCTCTCGGCCAAGTTCGACCACGAACGGAAGAATACCCTGCCGCGCCCGTGTCACGCTCACCGTTTACCCACCGACAGGGAACCCCAGTAGCCTTAGATTTAGATCGGTCAGCTCGTCGAGAAGTTGCCACAAACGCCGGTAGTTCGCTGTGGCCTTCCTCACCTCGATTGCGTGCGCGTCGTCGAGATGTACCGTTCGCGTGCGGCCGGCGAGATTCACTGTCACCGTGCGGCGCGCGTGCTTTCTCTCCACGCTCTTCGCGCACCGACAATTCACTTTGCCGCAGCGACGAGATGTCTCGACAACAGTGCCGCGCATCACATTCTTCCGCAGCAAGTCCCGCAGCTCTCGCAACGCGCGGTGACGCCGGCGGCGGAGGTTCCACTCATTTGTCGTTACGGTGACCATGTCTGGCTTTTGTATATCAGCTCAGATATTCGAACGCAACTATTTTCACCGAGCCCGATTGCGATCCCCCGTGTTTTCAGGGGGTTAGTTCCTTAGCGCGTTTTTAGGGTCGAAAAAGACTCCCAAGCCATTTATTACCCCATCTTACGTC
>CAZCJY010000289.1:3099-3324 GCA_964498975.1 uncultured Methylocystis sp. | reverse complement strand
CACCCTGAACGAGCTCGCCGAAATAAGCCGCGATGGCGAACAGGGATTTCTTGCAGCTGCGGAAGACGTCGAAAACCCAACGCTGAAGGCTGTGTTTCGTACGGCGGCAGCGCGCTGCGCGGAAGGCGCGAAGGAACTCGAATCCAGGATTGCCAGCTTGGGCGGCGACCCTTCGAGGAGCGGCTCCATGACCGGCGCGATGCACCGCGCCTGGACGAATCTCAA
>CAZCJY010000289.1:1559-3023 GCA_964498975.1 uncultured Methylocystis sp. | reverse complement strand
GTGCGGTGTTGGAGGAAGTCGAGCGCGGCGAGGACGCGGCGAAAGACGCCTATCAGCACGCCATCGCGCAGCCTCTGCCTCCGGAAATCCGATCCATGGTCCAGCGCCAATACCAGGGCGTGAAGGAAAATCACGATCGCGTGCGCAGCCTGCGCGACGCCGCGTGATAAACTAGCGTTGAAAGAAGTGACGCGCGCCGCGTCACTTTCTTTCTTGCAACGCCTGCGCGGCGCGGACCGCAAAATAGGTCAGCACGCCGGAAGCGCCCGCGCGCTTGAACGCCAGCAGACTTTCGAGCATGGCGCGATCCCCGTCGATCCAGCCGTTCTGCGCCGCAGCAGTGATCATCGCGTATTCGCCAGACACCTGATAGGCGAACGTCGGCGCGTGATAGACGTCGACGACGCGTCGCACGATGTCGAGATAGGGCATCCCCGGCTTCACCATCACCATGTCGGCGCCCTGCTCGAGATCCAGCCCCACCTCCCGCAGCGCCTCGTCCGAATTGGCGGGATCCATTTGATAGGTTCGCTTGTCGCCTCTCAGCGTCTTGCTCGTGCCGATCGCATCGCGGAACGGCCCGTAAAAGGCCGACGCGTATTTCGCGGCGTAGCTCATGATCTGAACATTCTCGAACCCCTTCGCATCGAGCGCGTTGCGGATCGCTTCGACGCGCCCGTCCATCATGTCGGAGGGCGCAATGATGTCCGCGCCTGCGCGCGCCTGGTTGACCGCCTGCCGCGCGAGCACGGCGACGGTCGCGTCGTTGACGATCTCGTCGCCGACGAGAAGTCCGTCATGCCCATGACTGGTGTAGGGGTCGAGCGCCACATCGGTGATGACCCCGATGTCGGGAACCTCGCGCTTGATCGCCTGACAGCCCCGACAGACGAGATTTTCCGGATCGAGCGCCGCGCTCGCCATTTCGTCGCGCAGATCCGGATCGGTGTAGGGAAAGAGCGCAATGGCGGGCACGCCGAGCGCGGCGGCGCCCGCGACGGCTTCAACGGCGGCGTCGACCGAATAGCGGAACACGCCGGGCATTGAGGACACCGGCTCGCGCTTGCCCGCTCCATCGATGAGAAACAGCGGCCAGATCAGGTCCGAGACGTCGAGCGCGTTCTCCCGGACGAGACGGCGCGCCCATTCGCTCTTGCGGTTCCGACGAGGGCGCTGGAGCAAATTCAGCCGCGCCGCTGCTTCGACAGGCCCTTGTGCATCCTTCATGACGCCTCCGCTTTCTCGGCTCGCTAACATGCGCGCGCTCCTTGGGTGATCCCCGTCATCCGCTTTCGACGCGAACGGACTTCAGGGTATAGAGGATCGACGGCCATTGCGCTTGCGCGAGGAAAAACCATTGAAAATCAGCTCGCGCAACTCCTCCTTGCGATGCTTGGCGCAAGCTGCCGCGATCGCGGCAGGCGCTCTTTTTGCAGCCAGCGCGCCGCTCGCGCAGGTCAAGAC
>CAZCJY010000289.1:304-1549 GCA_964498975.1 uncultured Methylocystis sp. | reverse complement strand
CCGTCCGCCGGCGAGTCGCTCTCGCCGCCGCAAGCGCCGCCGCCTGTCGATACGAGCCAGCCGCCGCCGGCCCTTCCACGCGCGCCGCGAGAGAAGATGCGCGCATGCGCAGAGGAATGGGATCAGATGAAGCGGGAGTCGAAAGAGGGACTGCCGATGTGGCGCGATTTCGCGACCGAATGCCTGGCGCGCTGAGCGCTCTCGGCGCGGCGGGGAGCAAATGCGCCGCCGCTAAAATACGCTGCACAATGAAAACTATCGCCCGGGATGCGTCTCGCTCGACGCTCGCCCCCGGGCGATGAGTGCGTGACGCGCAACCGCAATGACGCGACAATAACGATCGCGCATGCGAAGGCGCTTCGGCTTACATGCCCGCAGGCGATTCAGGCGGCGAAGACGTCTTCACCTTTCGAGGAGCGCGCTTTTTCGCGGTAGCCTTGCGAGCGCCCTTCTTGGCGCCTGCCTTCTTCGTACCGGCGCGCTTCTTGGTCGCCGCCTTGCGGACGCCCTTGCGGGCCGTCTTCTTCGCAGCGGTCTTTCGCGTAGCCTTGCGGGCGCCTTTCTTGGCCGTCGACTTCTTCGTCGCAGCCTTCCTTGCGGTTTTACGCGCACCTTTCTTCGCCGCCGCCTTCTTGGCCGGCTTACGCTTGATTGTAGCTCTCGCCATAATAAGTCCCCTTGATCCGAATTGCCGGAACTATGGTCGACCGACAATACGCGCAAATAGCGTAACGCGGTTAATCAGTCGTTCAAGAGCTAGGCGCGCAGAAGTGATCGTCGCAACGCATGACGATGCATGTTGAGCGCTGTCGATCGACAAGCAAAATGTTCGTGAAGCTGCTTCGCGAACGCTTCAGCGAGACTATCGCGACAGGTTTGCATCTCGTGTTTTATTGCCGCGGGACACGCGCTGGATTCGTCGGCGACAGTGGTCCGCGGGAGGTTTCCGGACCTGCAGACGCACGTTGCCGAGCGCATTGCATCTGACGTTCAATTATTTGATTTGTTTTTATATCCGCCAACAACTGCGTGTCGTTCGCGCGCGCGCGATCGCTGGCGATGAAATATGTCGACGCACGATTGATCGCGCCAGGGCGCGCGCGCCGCAGGCGCGCAATCGAAGCTCTGCTGAGTGGCGAAGCGCGTCGCGCGCGGCGGACGGCATAAGCGCCGCGAGGACGCGCGACGGCGCGCGTCCGGAGAGAAAAAAAAATTTTGTGATCAGCGTGTCGGGATCGAAAAAAA
>CAZCJY010000289.1:0-294 GCA_964498975.1 uncultured Methylocystis sp. | reverse complement strand
GGATCAAAAAAAATCGGCTCGCGACGCCTTCGGTCCGAGAAGAATCGCGCACCGCGCGTCGCGAACTGATTCGTTTGAGCGGCGCAAAGCGCGCGTCAGACGCCCAACTTGCGCTTGAGCAGCTCGTTCACCGACTGCGGATTCGCCTTGCCGCCGGTCTGCTTCATCACCTGTCCGACGAACCATCCGAGCATCGTCGGCTTCGCCTTCGCCTGCTCTACCTTGTCCGGATTGGCGGCGATGACGGCGTCGACGGCGGCTTCAATCGCGCCTGTGTCGGTCACCTGCTTCATG
>CAZCJY010000288.1:0-3328 GCA_964498975.1 uncultured Methylocystis sp. | reverse complement strand
ATTCCTTGTCGATCACATGATTCCATGTGATCGGGAAGCGCTCTAAAGTCGAACCACGGCCGCAACGCGCGATTATTCGCCGCAACCCGCGAAAAACCGGACTGACTTTTTGCCGCTTAAGCCTTAATAACCGGCCAATTGGCGTGCGGCGTGCATTCCCGCGCCTGTTTGAACCGCCGCTTCAGCGCTAAAAATCCGAAAAGACATGCCCCGCACGCTTCTGTGTCTCGCACGCCACGGCGAGACCAATTGGAACATCGAACGGCGCTTTCAGGGCCAATTCGACATCGCTCTCAATGCGCGGGGCCGCGCCCAGGCGGCGGCCCTGGCGCAAGAGCTTTCCGGCGCGCATTTCGATCGCGTCTATTCGAGCGATCTGCGCCGCGCGCTGGCCACTGCGACGCCGATCGCGCGCACAATAGGGCTCGAGGTCGCCAAGACCCCCGCTTTGCGCGAGAAGGACGACGGCGTCTGGCAGGGCCACACCCACGCCGAAGTGCAGGTGACCCACGCCGACATCTATCCCGATTATCTCACCCGCAAGCCGGACTTCGCCGCGCCGCAGGGCGAAACGCTCGAACATTTCGCCGAGCGGGTGCGCAAGGCCTTGACCCAGATCGCCAAGGAGAGCGCGGGCAAGACCGTGCTCGTCGTCGCCCATGCCGGCGTGCTCGACATCGCCTGGCGTCTCGCCAGCGGCAAGAAGCTCGACGAAAAGCGCGAGCACCCCGTGCTCAACGCGACGCCGAACTGGATCGCCTATGAAGACGGAAAATGGTCGCTCGTCGATTGGGCGAAGCCGGAGGGGCGCGCGGAAATCGCCGCGCCTTGGGACGGCAGAGCCTTGCCGCGCCGCGAAGCCGCGCGCGCGCTCATCGTCAATGAAAAGGGCGAAGTCCTGCTGATGCGCTACGCCGGCGGACTGACGCCGCATTTTCTCGTGCTCGGCCATCATCATTTCTGGGCGACGCCGGGCGGCGTCGTGAAAGAGGGCGAGAGTTTCGAAGCGGCGCTACGGCGCGAAGTCTATGAAGAGACCGGCCTCGCCGTGCTGGAGCATGGTCCCGTCGTCGCGACGCGCGAATTTCCGATGGAGATCGGCGACGACTGGCATCAGGCGGTCGAGCGCTATTACCTCATCCGCACGCATGCGTTTACGCCCGAGCCGCGCGATCTGACCGAAGAAGAAAAGACTCACGTGCTTGGCTGGCGCTGGTGGAGCGCCGACGAAATCGGCGCCTCGCATGATCTGATTTTCCCCGAAGGGCTGGAGGCGCTGCTGCGTAAGGTGACCGCGTAGCGCGAGTCGCAGATTGTCGACTGAGGCGCGGACCAGCCATTAACCTTATGCCTTCGCACGAAAGTCGCGTGATCGCGTATCGTATTTGCCAAGATTCATCGAAGGCGGCACTGTCGCTTGGCCAAGCAGTCATCCGATGGATATCGGCTTGTCAGTTTTTGGCTCCGCGCCCGACAAATTTTGAAAGGATATGTTCATGAGCCGGCGAAACCATGATTCGCTTCCCAACTCCGGACGACGCGCCTTCTTTACCTGCACCGCCGTTACTGTGGGCGCGGCCGCGACCGGCGCCTTTGCAGCCGCGCCCGCCAAGGCGCCGCCGGAGGATAAACGCAAATTTATGGAAGAAGCGACGCGGCTCGCGACCGAGTCTGTCGAGAAGGGCTGGGGCGGGCCATTCGGCGCGGTGATCGTGAAAGACGGAGAGATAATCGGCCGCGGTCAGAACCGCGTCCTTCTCACGGGTTGTCCCGTTTATCATGCCGAAATCACCGCAATCATGGATGCGTCGCACCGACTGAATCCAAAGGCGCTGCTCGGCAGCGACTACAATGCCGGCACCATCCTCGAGATGATTCCGCGCGAAGCGAACTCTCCCGATCGGGTTCCGCAACGCGCGCGCATGTTAAAAGGGTGCGAAATCTATATCAATGGCGCGCCGTGCCCAATGTGCATGAGCGCCATCTATTGGTCGCGCATCGACCATGTCTATTTCGGCGCCAGTCTGGAAGACACGAGTCAGATCGGCTTCGACGACGCCTTTCAATACGAGGATTTTGTAAAGCCATGGGAGAAGCGGCGCATCGCGGTGACGCCAAATTTCGAACGGGACACAGGTCTTAAGGCTTACCGCGCCTGGGAGAACAAGAAGGATCGTCACCCCTACTGAGAGGATCGGAGCGACGCGTTCTTTTCGTCAGTGTTGCGCAGGCGCCGACGGCGTAATCCTACCGCTCGTCCAACAGCCTGTGTTTCGTCAGCCGATTTGACGCGCGCGACCAAGACTCGTCGGTCGAGCCACGATAATCCACGACAGCTTGATTGATGAGCGCTCCCGACTGGGCGTCGCGAATGCGAAACACGAGCGTTTGCTCCATCACGCTGACTTTTTGAAAAATGCCGAGCAAAGATTGTTCGGCGCCGAGAGATTTGGCGATGTCAGCCTCGCATCCGTTGCACTTTCGCAGCCAATGATCGCTCATCTCTTTGGTGTTCGCCGCCGAAGTGTCTATGAGTTGGTAACGACCAGACTTCGCGAGCTGATCGCGCAGCTGCCCAGTGACGAGTTTGAGGCGAGCGGTTTCGGCCGGGCTCTCGCCGGCGATGGGTCCACCGGCGGAATAATCCTCCAGCTCCATATCGAACACGGCTATTTTTATGGGCGCGCCGCTCGTCGGCGCCGCCTGTTCGGCTTGGCCAGTTGATATGAGTGCGCTCAAGAAGCCCGCACAAAGGATCATGGCATAAGACGTCTTGCGAGATGTCACGGCGGCATCCTTTTGTGCGAGGCGATCGCGCGGCTTTCAACGTCCTACAAACTATATCCGCTTCTTCTCACGAGCAATAAACTGCGCCATTGCCATTCCGCCCGGTCTGGTTTAGCTCGACCCCAGCTTAATCCGGAGCGCGCCAAAGAATGAAACTCCCCAATCAATTCTACCGTCCGCTCGCGATCGGCGCGCCGGCGCCCTTGCGCGAACTTCCCGTCAAGGTCGAGCGGATGATCCATTTCGTCCCGCCGCATCTGGAAAAATTCCGCGCCAAGGTTCCCGACATCGCGCGCCAAGTCGACGTCGTTCTCGGCAATCTTGAAGACGCCATTCCGGCGGATGCGAAGGAAGCGGCGCGCGCGGGCTTCATCGAAATGGCGAAGGCGACCGACTTCGGCCAGACCGGCCTCTGGACGCGCATGAATTCCTTAAACAGCCCCTGGGCGCTCGACGACATGATCGAGATCGTCGGCGCGGTCGGCGACAAGCTCGACGTCGTCATGCTGCCCAAGGTCGAGGGCCCCTGGGACATCGCCTA
>CAZCJY010000287.1:0-3329 GCA_964498975.1 uncultured Methylocystis sp. | reverse complement strand
ATCAACGAATCCGACATGACGCTTCTGCCCGATCTTTCCAGCGTCGCAATGGACCCGTTCTTCGCCGCTCCCACGCTCGTCATCGTCTGCGACGTCATGGAGCCCTTGACCGGCCAGCCCTACAACCGCGATCCGCGCGGCATCGCCAAGAAGGCGATGGCCCATATCAAGACCGCCGGCGTCGGCGACACCGCCTATTTCGGTCCCGAAGCCGAATTCTTCGTCTTCGACGACGTGCGTTTTTCGGCTGAGCCTTACGACACCGGCTTCACGCTCGACTCGACGGAACTGCCCTCGAATTCGGGCACGGCTTATGAGGGCGGCAACCTCGGCCACCGCGTGCGCACGAAGGGCGGCTATTTCCCCGTGCCGCCGGTCGACTCGGCGCAGGACATGCGCAGCGAGATGCTCGCCGCCATGGCGGCCATGGGCGCCAAGGTCGAAAAGCACCATCACGAGGTCGCTTCAGCGCAGCACGAACTCGGTCTGAAGTTCGAAACGCTCGTCACCGTCGCCGATCATCTGCAGATCTATAAATACGCCATCCACCAAGTGGCGCATTCCTACGGCAAGTCGGCGACCTTCATGCCCAAGCCCGTCTTCGGCGACAATGGCTCGGGCATGCACGTGCATCAGTCGATCTGGAACGGCGGCAAGCCGGTCTTCGCGGGCGACAAATACGCCGGCCTCTCTCAGGAGTGCCTGTGGTATATCGGCGGCATCATCAAGCACGCCAAGTCGCTGAACGCCTTCACCAACCCGTCGACCAACTCCTATAAGCGTCTGGTCCCGGGCTATGAGGCGCCGGTGCTGCTCGCCTATTCGTCGCGCAATCGCTCGGCGTCGTGCCGCATCCCCTTCAGCTCCAGCCCGAAGGCGAAACGCGTTGAGGTCCGCTTCCCCGATCCGACGGCGAACCCCTATCTCGCCTTCGCGGCCATGCTGATGGCCGGCCTCGACGGCATCGCCAACAAGATCGATCCGGGCGGACCGGCCGACAAGGACCTTTACGACCTTCCCCCGGAAGAGTTGAAGGCGATCCCGACGGTCTGCGGCTCGCTGCGCGAGGCGCTCGAGAACCTCAAGGCCGACAACGCCTATCTGACCGCCGGCGGCGTCTTCGACAAGGACTTCATCGACTCTTACATCGACCTCAAGATGCAGGATGTGGTGCGCTTCGAGATGACCCCCCATCCGGTCGAATTCGACATGTATTACAGCTACTAAGCAGAGGCCAGACGCGCGGGACAGCGTGTCGGCGTCGATGGCTTGAGACACGGGTTCGGAAGGCGGTTCGCGCAACCGCTTTCCGGACCTTTTTTGTGCGCTGCGCCGAAAGACTTTTTCGAACGACATACGCGTCATGCAAGCGTCATTCGCCCGTCATTTTCCTCGGCGACATTGCGGCGAAAGCAAGAACGCCTCAACGACAATCGGCCCTTTCAGGGCGCTTCCCCAGCCGTTCCAACTCGATCGCGGCCCCGCGGCGATTGAAGGGGAGTCGGCCGCAGTGACTTTGATGTAACGGAGAAAACGCCATGAATTTGCGAGCCCTCTCCGCCGCCGTGGTCGCCTTTGCGGCTCTGACCGCCGGCGCCGCCGCGCTCGATATGGAGCTTTCGCCCTATAAGATCGTCAATGGACTTTCGGGGAAGTTGAAGTCGGTCGGCTCCGACACGATGCATCATGAAATGGAGCTCTGGGCCGAAGGGTTTCAGTCGATATACCCCAATGTGTCGATCGAACTTATCGGCAAGGGTTCGAACACGGCGCCGCCCGCCTTACTCTCAGGCGAATCGCAACTCGGCCCGATGTCGCGCCAGATGTCGCCCGACGAGATCAGCGCCTTTGAGACGAAATATGGTTACAAGCCGACAGCCGTTCTCGTCGCGATCGACGCCCTCGCGATTTACGTCCACAGGGACAATCCGCTGCAATGCGTGACGATGGAGCAGATGGATCGGATTTACGCCGCCGACCCGAAGAGCGGCGGCGGCAAGAGTATCCTCACCTGGGGCGAACTTGGCCTCACTGGCGAATGGGCGGCGAAGCCCATTGCTTTGCAGAGCCGAAATGTTCTGTCTGGCACCTACAAATATTTTAAACAGCACGCCCTGGGCGGCGGCGACTTCAAAGACTCGGTACAAATGCAGGTTGGCTCTGAAACCGTTGTCAGCGAAGTCGCGAAGGACAAATATGCGATGGGCTACTCCGGCATCGGCTACAAGACAGCCGGAGTTCGCGCGGTTCCGCTGTCCTCGAGCAAGAGTTGCTATGAGGCGACATTCGACAACACTTACTCAAAGAAATATCCGCTGGCGCGCGGCCTCTATATCTACTTGCTGAAAGATCCCAAGAAGCCGATCGACACGCTTAGCGGCGAATTCGTCAAATATGTCTTGTCCAAGGACGGACAGACGCAGGCAAAAAAAGGCGGCTATTACCCGATCACGCGCAATATCCGCGAGCATGAACTCACGCGGCTCGGACTTCTGGCCTCCGCGAACTGAGGCCTCGTCGAAGCAGCCTGGAGGATCGAGCGTGACGCGGGCGCCTATTGGCAGATGCGATAGGCGTCGCTCGATCCATGCCGTTCGATGTCCAAATGCAGGTGATTTGCGTGGTAGGGATCGGACCCTGGCCCGAGTACGGTCATGAACCAGCCGCAGGCGGCCGTCCTTAATGTCTTGATATAAGTCGCCGCTTGAGCGTCCGACTGATTTTCGACCGTGACCCGCCGTCCGTTCGCGAAAACGAATGCGCTCACATCAATCGCAACGCCCTTGCCATGCACGCTGATCTTGGCATCCGCGTCGCGATTACGCCCACGACATTCGTAGCCAGGGCCTGAGTCGATCGCGACAAGCGACGCTTCCATCGTCGCGGCGCCCAGCGGGGCCGCAAGGTTCCGAATAAAGTCCGAAAACTGCAGCGCGAAGGAGCAGCCGAGCAGCGGCTTGGCGCTGAGTTCAACGCCGCCACTACGTAGCGCAACGGAAGAAACACGTACAGGCGCATCGACGCCGCAGCCGTCCAGCGCGGCGGTCGGCGCGGGCGCCTGCTCAAAAAAAACGCCCGCCGCGCGCAATTTCGAGAAGCAAGACTCCGCGCCGTCAACAGCGCTCGCCTGATCATTGGGGGTCTGCGGGGCGGGCGGCGGCTTTGACTTGACCAGGTTTGAGCCGAGCGATTCAGGCCGATAAGGAGGCAGCGGCTGCTCATCGCGCGCGCCAGCATGCGCCGCGCTAAGGCAACAAGCTGCGAGGACGGATGCAATGATGGGCATTCGCGTCGCCGTGTCTGAAGGAAGCATCGTCCTGCTCTCCCGC
>CAZCJY010000286.1:1224-3333 GCA_964498975.1 uncultured Methylocystis sp. | reverse complement strand
GCCTGGCCAAACAGGGCAAATCCCATTCGCCGCGCTGTCGCAGACGGTGAAGACGAAATCCATTTGCGGCGCGCCTTCGGCGGCGAACTCGTCCCAGCTCTTGGAGCGAAAGCCATCCGTCGGCAGGCCCATCGTCTCGAGCGTCTTCAGCGCGTAAGGGTTGACCGCGCCTTTGGGTTGGCTGCCCGCCGAGAAGGCGTTGAAGCGTCCGGCGCCGCGTTGCCGCAACAAGGCTTCGGCCATGATCGAACGCGCGCTGTTGCCGGTGCACAGGAACAGCACATTGTAGATTTTCTCGGTCATCGGTCTGGCTCACAGTTAGCGAGAGTTAGGGCGTTGGCGGGCGCGCAGGCCACGCCGGCGCAACAATCCTCAGCAAGGAAGCGCGCGAGCGCGTTGAGACGCGTGAGATCGGCGCGATAGACGACGCTGCGGCCGGTTCTCGCGCTCGTGACGAGCTTGGCGTGCGATAGGATATTGAGATGCGTCGACAGCGTGTTCTGCGGCACGCCCAGTGCGCGTGCGACGTCGCCCGCCGGCAATCCCTTGGGCTCATGCCGCACGAGCAGGCGAAAGGCGTCGAGCCGCGTCGGCTGCGAGAGCGCCGCGAGGCAGGCGAGGGCGGTTTCCATTTCCATAGTTCCAGATATATCGAAATTGATGACGGGTCCATGACATTCCAGCGCAGATCGCCGCCGCGGCATTGCTGGCCGGACCGCCGCTCTGTTACGAAAGCTTATTCTTCGCAAGGAGCGCCCCGATGACTCGCCGCCCGCTCGTCGCCGGAAACTGGAAAATGAATGGGCTGCGCGCCTCGCTCGCCGAGATCGAGGCGATGGGCGCGGCCTATGACGCAGCGTTGCGGGCGCGCGCCGAACTCATCGTCTGTCCGCCGGCGACGCTGATTGCGCTCGCGCGCGAGGTCGCGGCGCGCGCGGGCATAGGGCTTGGCGCCCAGGATTGCCATGCGGCGGCCAGCGGGGCGCATACGGGCGACATTTCGGCCGAGATGCTCAAAGACGCCGGCGCGTCTTACGTCATCGTCGGCCACAGCGAACGCCGCACCGACCACGGCGAGACGAACGCCGATGTGCAGGCCAAGGCCGCAGCCGCCTTGCGCGCGGGGCTGACGCCGATCATTTGCGTTGGGGAAACGCGGGCCGAGCGCGAAGCGGGCGATGCGCTCAGCGTCGTCGGGGCGCAGATTGAGGGCTCGCTGCCCGCTGATGCGCCGGCGCATATTGTCGTCGCTTATGAGCCGGTCTGGGCGATCGGCACGGGCCTGACGCCGACGCCGCAGGACGTCGCCGAGATGCATGAATTCGCGCGGGCGCGCATCGAGGCGCGGCTCGGCGGCGGCAAGAGCGTCGAAATACGCATTCTCTACGGCGGCTCGGTAAAGCCCGCCAATGGGCGCGAATTGCTCAGCGTCGCCAATGTCGACGGCGCGCTGGTCGGCGGCGCGAGCCTGACCGCCAAGGACTTCATCGGCGTCGCCGGCGCTTATCGGTAGAGCCAAGAAGGGTCAAGACAAGCTGGACAATAGAATTGCCGCCGCTAAAGTCGTCTGTTTAGGGGAGACCGGTTTTCACGAAATTGATTGAAGAGGGGACGTGCCATGGGCGCGAATGATTTCGGCGCTATTGGATTTACCGATGCAGACCGCGTTTATGCGGGCTCGCACTACGGCGAAGTGCGCGACGCGGTTTTCGCAAATCCCTATCAAGAGGTTTGGGGCGCGCCCGGAGAGCCGCCTTTGCCCTTCGTGCAGCCAACCTTTTTCGACATGCTGCGCGAGATTTGGAAGCGCAGGCATCTGCTCACGGAAGCCGCGCAACGCTCGGTGGACGCGCATGGCGATCTGCGTTGGGGGGCGGACAAGAAAGGCTTCCGGCGCATCGTCCATCCCTGGGGCGTGGTGTTGAGCGGCCTTTGGGACATCACCGAGGACAGCGGCTACACCGGCTATTTCCAGAAAGGGAGCAAGGCGCTCGTCATCGCCCGCTATTCCAATGGCGGCGCAGTCAAGCGTGGCAAGCCGCGCGGGCAGGGGATCGCCGGCAAGCTCTTCCCAACGACTGACCCCAATCACGCAGAGCCGCTGAAGAC
>CAZCJY010000286.1:0-1214 GCA_964498975.1 uncultured Methylocystis sp. | reverse complement strand
CATCGTCGGCGCGCCGACGCGCTACGTCAACGATGTCGAATTCGTGAACGCGCCGAATGTGACGCTGTCGAACGACTGGGCGACCGCGCCGATTGTTCTGACCGCGGGAGTCGTCTTTGCGCTCACCGACAAGGACGCCACCGAGCGGCAGCTCCATGAGATCGCGGAGCTTGGGAAGCCGCCGGGCGTTCCGACGCGCGCGCCGAGATTCATGCGGCTGAAGCTCGCCGACGGCTATCCGAGGATCGAGGGCGAGGGGCTCGACTCGCGCGACGAAATTCTGGCGCTGATGTTCGACAAGGGCGATCCGACGCCAAAGCGCAAACTCGTTTTCACGATAGAAGTGACCGACGATGGGGAGGTCACGGGTAAGACGGGATTCAAGAAGGGCACGTTTCGCAACTGGCGGCGCATCGGAACGCTCGCCTTCGACAACGCCGTCGTCTCCTATAATGGCGACCGCGTGCTGCACTTCCACCATCCGAACTGGCGCATGGACCGCAACGATCCTGCGACCGAGGTGCGCCCGCCTCGGGCGTAACGCCAGCCGAAGGACAAGCTGGAGCGCAGCGAGGCTTGCCGCGTCGTGACGCGCCCGATATAAGCGCGGCGCCCCATACTCCAACGACGAGGCGATGCGCTCCAATGGCGATCGAACGCACTTTCTCCATCATCAAGCCCGACGCGACCAGGCGCAATCTTACCGGCAAGGTCAATGCGCTGATCGAGGGCGCGGGGCTGCGCATCGTCGCCCAGAAGCGCATCCGCATGACGCGCGAACAGGCCGAGACTTTTTACGCGGTGCATAAGGAGCGCCCCTTCTTCGGCGAACTCGTGGACTTCATGATTTCCGAGCCGGTCGTCGTGCAGGTGCTGGAAGGCGAAAACGCCATTGCGCGCTATCGCGAAGTGATGGGCGCGACCAATCCCGCGAATGCCGCGCCGGGCACGATCCGCAAGGAACATGCGCTCAGCGTTGGCGAAAACTCCGTGCATGGCTCCGACGCGCCAGAGACGGCGGCGATCGAAATCGCGCAATTCTTTTCCGGCAATGAGATCGTCGGTTAAACAGGCTGTCATGCCCGCGCTTGTCGCGGGCTCCCACGCGCCGCCGCATCAAAGACGAGAGCAAGATCGGCGGCGTCTTGAAAGTTTTTTTTTGCGCGATGCCTGTCTCGGCGTGGATGGCCGGGCCAAGCCCGGCCATGACGGCC
>CAZCJY010000285.1:0-3336 GCA_964498975.1 uncultured Methylocystis sp. | reverse complement strand
AGCTGGAGCAAGTTCTGATCGAAAAAGTCTGTCAACTTTTTCGGAACTTGCTCTAGTCTCTCGAATATGTTGGGCGTTTCGCCGGCCTTTTGCAATCGCTTGGTTTGCCCGTTCTTTAGCCGGCCTCGCCGACGCGCCAGCCGCAGACCGCCAGCGCCTCTTGCATATGCGCGGGCGGCGGCGCCTGCGCGCGCACCGGCTCCTTGCTGTCCTGCATCGGCACTTGGATCGCGCGGGCATGGAGATGCAGCGGCGGCGCGCCTTCTCGGCGCCCCGAGCCATAGACGGGATCGCCGAGAATCGGCCAGCCCATGGCCTGCGCATGGACGCGGATTTGATGGGTGCGTCCCGTATGCGGCGTGAATTCTATGAAGGCGAGCCGCGCGTCGCCGCTGCGCCCGAGCACGCGCCATGAGGTGCGGGCCGGCAGACCAAGCGGATCGGGCCGCATCCACCAGCCGCGCGCGGCGTCGAGCCGTCCCAGCGCCAGGTCGGTCTCGCCCTCGTCGCCCTCTGGCGCGCCTTCGACGATCGCCCAATAAGTCTTGCCGATGCGCCCCGATTTGAACAGCTTGCCGAGTCGCTCCAGCGCTTTGCGGTGGCGCCCAAGAACAAGGCAGCCGGAGGTGTCCTTGTCGAGCCGATGGGCGAGGGCCGGCGGGCGGGGCAGGCCGAATCGCAACTGGTCGAAAGCGTCCTCCAGGCTCGGGCCGCCCTTCGGGCCGCGATGCACGGGGACGCCCGCGGGCTTGTCGATGATCAGCATCAGCCCGTCACGATGGAGCAGGCGGGGGAGGAGGTCCATGGCGGCGTTATATCGGATACCGGCGGGCGGCGAGGGGTCTCTATTTCTTGCGATCCGCGTCCTTTTCGAGCGAAAGGGCGCTCCCAATGAATTTCCCGTATTTGTGGAAAGATTCGTCGGTTAGATGCACGCCATCGGCCGTGTAGAGTTGCTCATTTCCTTCGTATTGATCGATAAAATTATCATATTCTATCATCTTCAATTCGGGATGATCACGCCAAAGCGCCGCTCTGTATTTGTCATTTACCCCATAATCGCAATCATCATAGAAGCATCTCAAGATAAAGCGCTTAACGGCGCTGAATAGATTTGGAGCTTTGAATTTGCGCTCGTTTACGCGCGGTATCGAAATGAGTTCTATGTCATCGACGTCGGAAAAAAATTCAACGAGCTTTTTTGTGTATTCAACATAGGCGGATGCGCCGACGTGCTGGATTTCGTCATTGACGCCGGTCATGAGAATGACTTTTTCGGGCTTTTTCCCGTCGAACAGGCGATACAGCTTTTCCTTGGGAAACTTGTCACGCAATTCAGAATATAAGAGTCGGGAGTTTCTCCCCGTAAAGCCGATGCTGCACGCCTGGACGCCTCTTCCTTGGAGTCTCTCGGATACGGCCTTGGGCAGTTCAGGCAGGATTTTTCCATCCGAGGCCCAGGACTCTCCAATAACGAGGACCTTGTAATCGCTGTCGCCGCCATTCACCGTGGCGCAACTGAGCGTCGGCTCGTCCGAACGTTTCAAGCTGAGAAGCGTCAAGCCGCTCGTAACGGCCAACACAAACGCCAGTCGCCGCACGCCCGGAAGCATTGTGAACCCACATCTTCGTCGACCGCGTCCAAGCAAATGCTCGACAACGCCAGCAGCGATCTTAACCCGGGTCGGCGATCGACTCGACTTTTCGACTTCAGCATGACGTTGAAGCTACAGCAAGGCTAAAGCCGCCAGCATACCTTGCCGTGGCTATTTGGGCTTTTTTTGCGATTTGCGCTCGCAATGAATTTGGCGCGAGCGAGGGCTGCTACATCGCTGGTTGGGCGGCAGGCTGCGCGCTACGCCCAAGCCCCGCGGGTTCGATCTCCCGCGCGCGCGTCGGTTCGCCGAGAACGCGTCGGCCGGAAACCCAAGCGGATCGCAATTTATTGATTGGACGATCGAACAGGCGCCAGATCACGTAAGAGGCGACAAATATCACCACGAGCGCCTCGGAGCAGAGCAGAATTCGATCGGCGTATGATCCTTCGCCGGTCTTGAGGGCGCCGAGAACCGACCAGTGCAACAGGTAGAAAATATAAGAGAGATCGCCGAACATTCTGTCCGTCGCGCCGCTCGTCTGCCTTGTGGTGTAGAGCGCCCAGGGTGTCATCATCACCGCGATAAGCAAATTCGTTTTGCTGCTGAACGCGAGCAGCGGGCCCTGCGTCTCGTCCAGCATAATGTCTTTGACGAGGATCATCGAGCACAGGAACAGCACACCGAGCGTCATAAACAGAGAGCCGTAGGCCAACTCTCGGCTGGGCTTCAAATCATGGCTCGCGGAAGCGACGCCGATGCCGAAGAACAAGAGAAATGGAGCGACCGTGGCGGAGCCGCCGAGCCAGGGGGAGCATATGGAAATCAAAACGCAGACGAGCAGAAGGCGAATGTTTTTTGAAACGAGAAAGATAAGGACAGGCGCGACCAGATAAAACTGCATCTCTATATCCAAGGACCAACCAGGTATGTTGGCTTGGAACGGCAGCGAATTATAGCCCAGGATCATGACGTTGGAGAACAACTGGCGCATCAGGCCGCCGACATTGTCCGGCGCGTCGCCGCGCCAGAGCAGAAGCGTCCAGGCAATCGCCGAGCACAAGGCGAAAACGGGCGCGACGCGCCAAATTCGCGAAATGAGATAGGTGAAATAGGCCAAGGCCGTTTTGGAATAAGTGTGAGTCCACATGGCGGCGACCCAGTAGCCGCTGAGGACGAAAAAGATCAGCACGGCCGACATGCCGAGGTTGAAATTGGTCGTGTGGTGCACAAAGACCGCGAAGGCCAGCGCCATTCTCAGCGCCCCAGGCGAGGCGAATCTATCCGTTCCGACCGACATCGCCACTCCGAAGCCTGCGGGGAAATTCCTTGATTTGGCGAAGCGAACTCTATCTCGAGACGGATCGAAGATGCTGTGGCATGAGGTCGCGATGTGGATCGGAAGGGCTGTGGCATGAGGTCGCGGAGAAATCGATTGAACGGCGATGGGGCGCTCCGGGCGCCTCCCCGCCGTTTCGATTGAGCCACTATCCGGCGACGCCCAAATTTTGCTACCGAAGGCTATGGCTATCGTCTCCCCGACCTCCAAGCTGCGCGTTACGACGAATTTCGGCGTCGCGCGCCTCTCCATCGACAACGCCGCCAAGCGCAACGCCTTCGATTTCGAGATGTGGCGCGCCCTGCCGCCCTTGATGCAGGCCGTCGAGGCCGAGCCGGAGGCGCGCGTATTGGTGATCAGCGGCGCGCCGGGCTTGCCCTTCTGCTCGGGCGCCGACATCTC
>CAZCJY010000284.1:1242-3354 GCA_964498975.1 uncultured Methylocystis sp. | reverse complement strand
GGGCCTCGCGCTCGCCCTTCTGCACCATATGCACGATCTTGCGGAACTCGGAGATCTCCAGTCCCGTTTCGGTCGCGAGCGCATGAATGTCGGCGCGCAAATCCTTGATGCGATCCTTGTCGGCGGCGACGAATTCCTTCCAGCCTTTCGAACCAAGCTTGGCGACGCGCATCACCCATTTGGGATCGAGCTCCGAGCCGTGGAACTTGTCGATGAAATCTTCGCGCGCGACGCCATGACTGTCGGCGAGCCGCAACAGCTTCGTCTCATAGCCGATGAGCCGCTTGTTGATGTCGTAAAGCTGCTCGACCAGCGCCTCGATGCGATTCTGGTTCAACGACAGCGACTTCACATCGGCGACGATTTCTTTCTTGAGCGTCTTATATTTGCGCTCCTGCGCCGGCGTCAGCGTCTCATTCTTGAGCTTGTTCTCGACATTCTGATCCTGCAGGCGGCGCAGCTTCTTATAGGCGTCGGCGATGCGCGTGAAAGTCTCCAGCACTTTCGGCTTGAGTTCAGCCTCCATCGCCGAGAGCGACACGGAATTCTCCATGTCGTCCTCTTCTTCGAAAGCCTCTTCGGCGGGCGGCGCTTCCTCTTCGAGTCCTGCGGGCGGCGTGCGCGGCGCGGTCGCCGGCGCCATCTCGGCGGCGGGCGCCGCCGCTTCGGCCGGCTTCGCCGTCGCCTTCCCCTCGGGGCCGGCGTAGGTCGCCTCAAGATCGATGATGTCGCGCAGCAAGACTTTGCCGGCTTCCAATTCCTCGCGCCAGATGATGATCGCCTGGAAGGTCAGCGGGCTTTCGCACAGGCCCGCGATCATCGCCTCGCGGCCAGCCTCGATGCGCTTGGCGATGGCGATTTCGCCCTCGCGCGACAAAAGCTCCACCGAGCCCATCTCGCGCAGATACATGCGAACGGGATCGTCGGTGCGATCGGCAGGCTCGGACGTGCGCGTCGCGACGGCGGTGGCGCGCGGGCTTTCGACGAGATCGCCGCCCTCGGCCTCCTCCTCGTCGGCGCCCTGCTCTTCCGCCTCGGCTTCGTCTGGATCGTCGCCTTCGGAGACGGTGATGCCCATCTCGGAGAGCATCGCGTACACGTCCTCGATCTGATCCGACGACACTTCCTCGGACGGCAGCACCGCGTTCAATTCGGCATAGGTGACGAAGCCGCGCTTCTTGGCGAGCTTGATCATCCGTTTGACGGCGGCGTCATTGAGATCGAGAAGCGGCCCGTCGGGCGCGTCCACAGCGGCCGCCGCTTCGTTCTCGACCTTATCCTCGTCTTTTTTCGCCATTAATAAACTCCGAGCGCCCGTCGCCGGATCGGTTCCCCGAGCCAGACAGGGCGCATGCTGTCTCATCTAGAGCCCGGGAGGCCGCCGACTCCCTTTAAGGGCAAACGCGGAAGCGCCGGACGATCGTCCGATTCGACCGCACATAACTCTTCCGCGCGTCGGCTTAACGGCGCGCTAACCAACGCCCGTTTCGCCGCGGACTTACCGCCCCGGCGACCTCATAAATTGCGCGACGCGCGACCGGAGAGAGCGCCGTAGCCTTCCACCGCCGCTTCTGCGCCGTCGAGCGTCGACAACTGGGTCTGAATATCCCTCAGTCGCGCGGAATCCTGCTCATTGGGACTCTGGGCGAGCCTGGCTTCGACCGCGCGCAACTCCCTATTTAACGCCGATGACCGGCGATGCAAGACGAAAGCCTGCCGCAGGCTCTCGCCCGCGTCGGCGCTCGCCGCCTCCGGCCGCACGCTCCACAGGGTGGCGTGGGCCGCCATGCCCTCCACCCGCGTCACCGCGTCCTCGAGGCCCGCGTCGGCCAGGAAACGGCGAAGCTCGAGCCTGTCGCCGCCGTCCGCCTCGACCCAGCGCAGCAGCGCGTCCCGTAGCGCGCCGGCCTCGGCGGAGGCAAGCTCGAGCGTTGCAAGCTCATCCATGCGAGACCCCAGCAGATCTGGATGATTTATTAAAATCAATATGATAAGCCCTTCCCTCGGCGCGATCGCATTCTTGACGCCGCGAAACAGCGGCGAATTGGCGAGGCCCGGCCCGATCCGCATCGGACCATCGTCGCCCGGGCGCCGCGCGCCGCGCCAATTGCC
>CAZCJY010000284.1:0-1232 GCA_964498975.1 uncultured Methylocystis sp. | reverse complement strand
TCGGCCAATTCCTGCTGGTAATGGCGGCGCAGCGTTTCATCGGCGATTTGCCCGGAAACCTCGCGCAAACGCCGCTCTAGGCCCGCGCGGCGCTCGGGCGTGTCCAAAGGCTGCGCGTCCGTCTCCCGCATCCACAGGAGATCGACGAGCGGCAGCGGCTGGCCGAGCGCCTGCGCCAGCGCCGAGGGGCCGGCGGCGCGCAGCAGTTCGTCCGGGTCCTGCCCGTCCGGCAGCAACACGAAGCGCAGAGTGCGGCCGGGACCGATCAGCGGCAACGCTGTGTCGACGGCGCGGAAAGCGGCTTTGAGCCCCGCCTTGTCGCCATCAAAGCAAAGGATCGGCTCCTCGGCCATGCGCCACAGGAGGCCGCATTGCTCGGGCGTCAGCGCGGTGCCGAGCGGCGCGACGGCGTTGGGGAAGCCTGCCGCGGTCAAGGCGATCACGTCGACATAGCCTTCGACCGCGATCACCGTTCCGGCGTCATGCGCGGCTTTGCGGGCGTTGTGCAGATTGTAGAGCGTCGCGCCCTTGTGAAAGAGCGGAGTCTCGGGGGAATTGAGATATTTCGCCTGCGCGTCCGCCTCCATCGCCCGCCCGCCGAAGGCGATGACCCGCCCGGCGCGGTCGCAGATCGGAAACATCACGCGGTTGCGGAAGCGATCATAGGGGACGGCGATGTCCTCGCCGTGGATGAGCAGCCCCGCCTCGATCATCGTCTCGACGCTGGCGCCCTTGGCGGCGAGATGGTCGCGCAGCGCATGGCGCTCGGGCGGCGCAAAGCCGAGGCGGAATTTTTCGCGCGCATCGGGGGAGATTTGGCGCCGGTCGAGATAGGCGCGCGCCTCGCGCCCGGCAGCGCCGGCAAGCTGCTTTACAAAAAAGACGGCGGCCTCTTCCAGAACTTCGCCGAGCGTGGCGCGGCGCTCGTCCTGCTCGCGTTGCTCCTTGGTTTCGACGGGCATCGGCAGCCCGGCGAGCGCGGCGAGCCGCTCCACGGCTTCCGGGAAGGAAAGTCCCTCCGTCTCCATCAGAAAGGCGAAGCCGTCGCCATGTTTGCCGGAGGAGAAATCATGGAAGAAGCCCTTCTGGTCGTTGACATAGAAGGACGGCGTCTTCTCGGCGTTGAAGGGCGAGAGCCCGCGCCACTCCCTGCCCTGCTTGGCAAGCTTCACGCGCTTGCGCACGACCTCGGAGACGGGCACGCGCGCCCGTATCTCGTCGAGGAAGGAGGG
>CAZCJY010000283.1:684-3358 GCA_964498975.1 uncultured Methylocystis sp. | reverse complement strand
CCTTTCGGGCGCGCCACCGGGCGAGAATGTTGCGAAAATCATAGGATGGCGCGCCCGAAAGGATTCGAACCTCTGACCCCCAGATTCGTAGTCTGGTGCTCTATCCAGCTGAGCTACGGGCGCCTCCTCGCCAAGCGCCCATGCTCTAGGCGGACGCTGGCGGCGTGTCGGCTCGTTTACCGGCAAGCGCCGAGAATGGCAATAGCGCATTTACTTTCGGTCCCGGGCGGCCCTTGCGTAGAAAGAATAAGCATTTAGATAGAATGCACTCAGCAGGATTTCCTATGGAAACATTCCTCTCGGACGGCGTCGAGATTGCCTATGTGGATTTCGAGCCCTTAACCGAAGATCGCGGCGAGCCTATCGTCCTCGTCCATGGTTTTGCGTCTACCCACGCCGTGAACTGGCTGTTCACGCAATGGGTCAAAACGCTGACCGAGGACGGTCGGCGCGTGATCGTCTTCGACAACCGCGGCCACGGTCGATCCGCGAAACTTTACGATCCGGCGCTTTACAACCTCGACCTGATGGCCGCGGACGTGTCGCATTTGCTCGACCATCTTTCGATCGCGCGCGCCGACGTCATGGGCTATTCGCTCGGCGGACGCATCGCGACGGTTCTGGCGCTCACCGCGCCCGAGCGCGTTCGATCCTTGATCCTTGGCGGCATCGGAGAAAACCTTATCGAAGACTCCGGCCTGCCGCGCGGCCTTGCCGAAGCGATGGAGGTTGAGCGCATCGAGGACGTCGACGACTCGACGCTGAAGATTTTTCGCGGCTTCGCCGAAGCCACGCGCAGCGATCTTGGCGCGCTCGCCGCCTGCGTGCGCGGCGCGCGCAAGGCGCTTGAACCTGGCCTGCTCGCCAAAATAGAGGCGCCGGTGCTGGTTTGCGTCGGCACGCGCGACGATGTCGCCGGCGATCCGCATCCGCTCCAGCCGCTGTTTCGCGACGTCCGCATCGTCGATATTCCCGGTCGCGACCATAATCGCGCCGTGGGCGACCGCCTCTACAAGCAGGCGGCGCTGGAATTTCTGGATACGCGGCCTTAACGCTTGCGCGCGGTGGGGCGCCATTGTTCCCCGAGCTGCTATATAAGGATCGCAACAGGAGGGGCGGATGAGCGCCGAGACGCGCGAACAAGGCGCGAAAATCATCGACTTCGCACAGGCGGACCCGCTCTTCGCGCGGCTGCGCGCGGAGGCGGAGGAGATTTTGCGCCGCGAGCCGGAGCTGGGCGGCTTCCTGCATCCGGCGATCCTCGCCCAGAGCGGCGTCGCCGGCGTCGTCGCTCATCGCGTCGCGCAGCGGCTCGAACGCCCCGAAGCGCCCTACGCCGCCATTCGCCAAGCTTATGACGAATGCCTCGCGCGCGAGCCCGCGCTTGTCGAAGCCTTTCGGGCCGATCTGCTCGCGGTGCTGGAGCGCGACCCCGCCTGCACGCGGCTCATCGAGCCGGCGCTCTATTTCAAAGGTTTTCACGCGCTGCAAACCTATCGGCTGGCGCATTGGCTGTGGAAGAACGGCCGCAGCGACTTCGCCCTCATTCTGCAAAGCCTGTCGTCGCAGATCTTCCAGGTCGACATCCATCCCGCCGCCGTCATCGGCAAGAGCGTGTTCATCGATCACGCGACCGGCGTCGTCATCGGCGCGACCAGCGTCGTCGAGGACGAGGTGTCGATGCTGCATGGGGTGACGCTGGGCGGCACCGGCAAGGCGCGCGGCGACCGCCATCCCAAGATCAGGCGCGGCGTGTTGATCGGCGCCGGCGCAAAAATCCTCGGCAATATCGAGATCGGTTGCTGCGCGATGGTCGCCGCGGGGTCCGTCGTGCTCGATCCCGTGCCGCCGAACAAAACGGTCGCCGGCGTTCCGGCGCGAATCGTCGGCGACGCGAGATGCGCGGAGCCTGCGTTCGCCATGGATCAGGTCATCGCCGTGCTTGACGCGGGCTTGTGAGGACGGGGTTGTAACGTGAGCAGAATTTTTATCGGCGTCGCGCTACTGATCTTGGCGGCCACGAGCCTTCAGCCGCGCGCCGCCCATGCCGCCGGTTGGCACTATTACGACCCAGACTGCCCGATTGCGCTCGGCGAGAAGTCGATGAAATTCGTCGCCACGCAGCCGAAGAAGAGCATCGACCGCGAATGCGACGCGCTTCGTGACATCGGCCCATCCGTCATCGTGCTCGACGCCGAAGACAATGAGCTGCGCGACATGAACTGGGACATCCGCATCCTGCGCGGCAAGGGGCCGAATGGCGAAGCGGACCCGGAGGCTGATGTCGTTGGCCGCCTCCCCGTTCAGAAATTTCGCAACGGCATGGTGAATTTCGATCAGAATTTCAAAGAGGCCGGCAATTACGTACTCTACGCCCGGCTCACGAGCGACGACGGCGCGAAGCGTTTTGAGGGCAAGCACCCGTTCTCGGTCGGCCTCGTCACCGACGAAGAATTCTATCTCTACATCGCCTTCGGCGTTTTCGCCGTCGCGGCTGGCGGAGCGGCGCTCTATCTCTGGCGCCGGGGCAAGCTCGGATTCAAGATTCCCGATTTTTCGAAGACGGGGTGAGCCTCTTCCTTCCTTGCTGAAACGACTGCCGGATTGTCATTCCCGACAGGCCGAAGGCCTGACCGGCCCCCCCCCCAACCCTCCCCCGCGCTTCGCGCAGGAG
>CAZCJY010000283.1:0-674 GCA_964498975.1 uncultured Methylocystis sp. | reverse complement strand
GGAGAGGGAGCAGGTTGCGCACGTCATGAAGATTCGTGAATCTTCGACAAAAGCCGTGACGGCGCCGTTCTTCCCTTCTCCCGTGAAACGGGGGAAGGTGGCGCGAAGCGCCGGATGGGGGCGTGAGCAAAAAAGAATTGCCGATGTTGCTCTTAGCTTCGCCGTAAGCATGACCGCACTGGAAGCGGTTGTCACCCAAACCGATTGTTCTTCGGAAATCCCCGCGGCGGTAGCCTTCCCGCTTCGGCGCGATGGCCGATCCAGTCCTTGAGTTCCGCCTTCTCCACCGTAAAGACGCGGCCCGAACTGTCCGTCCAGGTCAGACCGTCTTTCAGCGCAAAAACCTTTGCGTCGGACGCGCCGCCGTCCTTGTAGCGCTGCATCCGCACGCCCTTGCCGCGCGCCATGCGCGGCGCCTCTGCGAGCGGGAAGACAAGCAGCTTGCGGTTCTCGCCAATGATCGCGACATGGTCGCCTTCCGCTTCCGTGACGATCTTCAGGCGCCCTGGCGCGTCGACATTGAGCGCGGCGCGGCCTTTGCGCGTCGATGACAGAAGATCGTCCTGGCCGACGACAAAGCCACGTCCGTCGTCCGTGACAAGCAGCAGCGACGCCCCCCCGACATGCGGAATGACCGCGACAACATCGGCGCCTTCGTCGATATCGGCGAAAAG
>CAZCJY010000282.1:0-3376 GCA_964498975.1 uncultured Methylocystis sp. | reverse complement strand
ACGCGCATGCGCGTTATGTGCGTAGTTTCGCTGAATTGCGCATTGTTTTGCTCTGCTGGCCGAACTAGATCGTGACGAGCGACGCACCAAGCGAGCGGCGCGGAACAGGAGAGGCGCTATGAATGATCTTCTCGTAATTGCATTTCCGTCCGAGGAAAAGGCCGAGCAAGTTCGGCAGAAGCTTTTCACCATGCAAAAGGAATATCTGATCGAACTCGGCGACGCGGTCATCGCCGTCAAGAACGCGGACGGCGCGGTGAAGCTCAATCAGCTGTTCAATACAACGGCGATCGGCGGGGTTTCCGGCGCCTTTTGGGGCGCCTTGATCGGCCTGATCTTCATGATGCCGCTCGCGGGCGCGGCGCTCGGCGCGGGAGCGGGCGCGTTGTCCGGGGCGCTGACCGACTTCGGCATTGACGATAAATTCATGAAAGATGTGGCGGCCGCCGTACCGCCCGGCGGCGCGGCGCTGTTCCTGCTTGTGCGCAAGATGACGACGGACAAGGTGCTCGAAGGCTTGAAGGGCGCCGGCGGCGTCGTGCTGCGCACCTCTTTCGAAAAATCGAAAGAGGACGCCATTCGCGCCGCGCTCGCTGCTCAGTCGCCGTCGACCTGATTGGAAAACAGCGCGCCGGAAATTCCGGCGCGCATTTTCTCAGACGATGTCGTCGCTTTGCTCATTCGCCTTGCGGCGATGCGAATGCAGCGTCATGTAAATGCTCGCGCCGATAAAGACGATTCCGAGCGTCGCGACGAGAATGAACAGCGACGAACGCTGAATGATCGCCACCGCGGGCACGAAGATCGCGAGAATGAGACCGACGACGCAAATCTGCCAGGCGGCGGCGTGCACGCCGGCGACGAAGGTCGCGACGGCGAGCAGCACCATGAGATTGAGGCCGGCCGCGTTGACGTCGATCAAGCTACGCAGCGGCGGCGAATAGATGAGCCACATGCCGAAGAGAAACGCCGCCCAGTGAAGGACCTGCGTCCAAACTAGCCGCGTGCGCTCATGCGCCGTTTCTGTGTGACGCCAGCCAACGAAAATGCAGATCGCGCAATAGACCGGCGTGAGAAATTCCCAATAATAGGCGACAGGCTGTCCCGTGAAAGTGACGATGCCGATGCCCAGCACCGCCATCGACAGCATGACGATGTAAGGCAGATCGATCTTGAGAACGTCGACGAACAGAACTTCGGCCGGCTGCGTGCGGATTTCCTCGATCCCATGTTCGATCGACGTCACCCAGCTGTCGTCTTCCGTCTTCGCGCCTTCGGCGGGAATATCGGCGGCGTTCGGTTCGACCGGGTCGGGGCTGTTGGACATGAGAACAATCCTTGCTGGTTCGGGCGCGTATGCCGCCGCAAATGGTTGGTTCCGGCCGGCGCGGCCCCGCCGTGGATTCTTGCCGAAAGACGAGGCGAACATAGTGCGCGCGCGCTGGCCCGGCAACCAGCGACAAGGAGACTACGGGCTTGGGCCTGCATCGCCCCGCGCGTCGAAAATAACAATTCATGCCTGGAACGCGCGAGGCGATTAAGCAGGAATTGAATGAAGAAAGGCTTGCTTGGCGACACAGACTTGGCCGCTGCGGCGGCCGCCCGCGCGCCATAAAAAACCCGGCCGCGAGGGCCGGGTTTTTCGATCATACAGCGACCGATCTAGGCCGGTTCAGCTTCGTCGATCAGAAGCTGCCCATCACCGGCGGCGCGCTGAAATTGAACCGGTAGTTCAGGCCGACGCGGACCGTGTGCCAGCGATTATACGTCGTGTTGGTCGCCGAGTTGACGAACGACGCGACAGGGAAACCGAAAAATGTGAAATTGCCGGTCCCCAGGGTGCTGAGGGTCGAGCTGCCGAGATCGGTATAGAGATATTCAACCTTGACCGACCAATTCGGGAAGGCGAGCGGCGCCCATTCGACGCCGCCGCCAGCCGTCCAACCGAAGTTCACATCGTTATAGGTCGACGAGCCGGTGGCGAATGCGCCGATCGGCCCAATCGCCGCCAGGGACGAGAAAGTGAAACGGTTGTTCACGCCGCCATAGGCAAGACCGGCGGTGCCATAGACCATGATATTCGGCGAAAAGGCGGTCACGCCGACGCGCCCGCGCAACGTGCCCCACCAGTCGACGCGCGAATTGATATTCGCAATGCCGACCGCGGGAATGAAGCCGAAGCGGGTATAGGGCGACGCCGCGCTCGCGTTGCTCGAGAGGCCAGCGCCCTGGAAGTCCGCTTCGACGCCCAGCACGAGCCAGGGATTGAGCTGGTAATTGGCGCCGATCTGACCGCCGCCGATCACGCCCTCAAGATTCGTCGGCGCATTCCAAACCGCGCCGCCGGGGAAGGCCAGAAGAACCGGGCCGAGCTGCAGTCCCGAAAAACTCTGGTATCCGGTCGACGGATCCCCGTTGCCAAAGCCGTAGCCGATGTTGACGCCCGCATAGAAGCCGGTCCAGGTGAACATCGGCGCATAAGCGGGCGGCGGGCTCTTGTGAGAAGGAAGATCGGCGGCGAAAGCCGATCCGGCGGAAAACGCCAACGCAAGAGCGGCAACGGACGTCAGTTTCTTTATCATGTACTTCCCCTTTACTGTCAGCCCAGCACAGAAAACCACCCTGCGTACGCCTATAGTGGCGTAACGATTAAGAGTTTTGTCAGTGTTGTCGTGGATGGCGACGCGGACAATGCGTTTAAATAGCGTATTATGTCAATTATGTTGCTTCGTATTAATTTGAAATTAACGGATTATGGTTCGCTATTGTTGCAAATCTGCCACATAGTCATGCGCCATCAAGTGATGACGAGATACAAATTGTCATTATTCTTCTAAGGGCTTGGCGACCACTGCGACTGACGTCTGTTGCCAAACCGGCGGAGGCGCAGCTTGATTGTGCGAGGATCGCCAGCGGGCAGGTGAGCATGATTTCGAGACGCATGAGTTCCATTGCGGGCGTCGCAGCCTGCGCCTTAATCCTCGACGCCGCAGCCGCGGTCGCCATGCCGGCGGCGTCCCCTTTAGATTTCGGCGGGGCGCCGGCGACTCTCGCGCGGGGAGGCGGCCGTTTCGGCGGGCCGGGCGCGGGCCTTCGAGGCGATTACGGCGGCTATGTCGGAAACTGGCGTCGGCCCTACGCTTGGGCGCCGGGCGGCGCTATCGCCGCCGGCGCCGCGATTGGCGTGTTGAGCGGGGCGGACGCCGTCGCCTATACGTCGACGCCAGCCCCCGTAGACGGGCTGTGCTGGTATTATTCCGACGACAGCATGTCGCAAGGGCTTTGGGACGTCTGCCAATAATTGGCTCGCGCGAGGGCGAGCGTTCTAATGGTCGGAGTGGCGGGATTCGAACCCACGACCCCTTGTCCCCCAGAC
>CAZCJY010000281.1:0-3389 GCA_964498975.1 uncultured Methylocystis sp. | reverse complement strand
TTGGTGCGGGCGGCCGGAATCGAACCGGCACAGGCCTTGCGGCCCTACGGATTTTAAGTCCGTTGCGTCTACCAGTTTCGCCACGCCCGCGATCTTAGCGAGCATGATCTCTTCCCAAAACCGATTCCCACTTTTGGGGATCATGCTTCCCGCAGCTTATATGGCCCGTCGCCGCCGCGACCAAGGAGATTTTGACGCGCCTAGACGCGCCGTCTTGGCTTGGCGTCGGGCTTGCCGATCGGCGCCTGAAACGAAAGCCCAGTGTCCCAGGGAAAGAAAATCCAGGTGTCCTGCGAGACTTCGGTAACGAAAGTATCAACCATCGGCAGGCCCTGAGGCTTGGCGTAGACAGTGGCGAAATGCGCCTTGGGCAGCATGTCGCGCACCGCCTTCGCCGTCGCGCCGGTGTCGACCAGATCGTCGATGATGAGCACTTCCGAGCTCGGCCGCGCCATGATCGTCTCGGTCAGGGGCTTGAGCACCTGCACCTCGTCGCGCTCCGTTTCCTCGTGATAGCTCGCGACGCAGACGGTTTCGACGACGCGGATGCCGAGTTCGCGCGCGATGATCGCGGCCGGCACCAGGCCGCCCCGCGTCACCGCGACAATCGCAGAAAATCCGCCGATGGCGGCAAGGCGCCAGGCGAGCGAGCGCGCGTCGCGGTGGAGCAGGTCCCAGGAGACCGGAAAAACCTTGTCGGCGCCCTGCATATTCGTTCAAGCCTCCGTCTTCATCTCATCGCCGCCCGCTTTCCTGCGCCAGCGACGCGATCATGGCGCGCGCCGCATCGGTGGCGCGCGCCAGAAGCGGCGCGTCGCGGCTGCGCAGCACGATCTGATTGCGAATGCCGGCGCTGGTGAAGGACGGATAGGAGCCGACGCTCACGCCCTCATGGCCGCGCGCGATTTGCTCCAGCCGTGCGGCATAGGCGCCCTCGGGCACGCCGCCCGCCTCGACCGTCTCGACGAGGACCGGCGGCCCGGCCATGAGGCGCGGTCCGACAACATCCATCATCGCCTGCATGATCATCGGCACGCCGGCCATGACGATGACGTTTTCGATCCAGAAACCGGGCGCCCTGGAGACGGTGTTGAAGATGAGCTCCGCGCCCTTGGGAATGCGCGCCATGCGCCGCCGCGCCGGATTAAGCTCGGCTTCGGAGAAACGGTCCTTCAGCAGCGCGATGGCGCGCGGATCCTCGCCGATCCCGACCCCGAATGCGCGGGCCACGGCGTCGGCGGTGATGTCGTCATGCGTCGGTCCGATGCCGCCAGTGGTGAAGACATAGGTGTAGCGCACGCGTAGCGCATTCAGCGCGGCGACGATCTCCTCCTCCAGGTCCGGCACGACGCGCGCCTCGCGCAGATCGACGCCGATCTGCGCCAGATAATTGGCGATGTAGCGGGTGTTCACGTCTTGCGTGCGGCCAGACAGAATTTCATCGCCGATGACGAGGACCGCTGCGCTTGCGGGCCTATCGCCTGCCGTTATATGCGCCATTTCGCCTCCCTGGCCGCCGATTATGATCATTGCGACGGCGAACGCCAGTCCCGCGCGATGATCACTCAGGGGACGGCGGCGCGGCGATGGAGAGCCGATCGACGCAGCCGGCGATCCAGTGCAACAGCCCGAGGCAGGCTGCGACGAAAATCACGTCGAGCGCCGGCGAAGCGAGGCTCGACTCCGAAAGCATCTGGCCCACCGCGCTGAGCAGGCTGCCGAAGGAGTAGATGGAGAGGCCGTTGCGGCCCAGCTGGCTGAAAAAGGGAAAAAGACGCGTCGCGGCGAGGCGCGCGGTGAATCCCGAAAAATGGATCACATAGGCGAGCGTCAGGAAATCGAGAATGCGCACGACGCCAAGGTCGGTCTTGTCCCAATCGAGATAGCGCCCCGCCTCGTCGACCAAGCCGGGCGCCAAGCCAAAGGCGTTGGAGACGATCAGCGTCGACGCGATGGTGAAAGCCTGTGAAAAACGATAGGCGACGGCGTGAAACGGCATGCCGCGCGACCTCATCGCGCCGCCGCAATAGATGCCCAGGGCGAACATGAACTGCCAGGCGAAGGGATTGAAATACCAAAAGCCCGGTTCCGGCCATGACGGGAGATTGAGCCCAAAGAGGCGCGAGCCGGCATAGAGCGACGCGGAGGCGGCGAGCATGCGCAGACCGCCGCGCGGAGCGAGCGCGAGCAGCAAGGGCGCGAGCGCCAACAGCACGATATAGAGCGGCAGAATGTTGAAATAGGCGACCTGATGGCTGAGCGCGAGGATGCCGGCGAATCCCTTCACGGGATCAATGAAAGGCGTGGCGCGGCCATTCTCCGCGCTGAGAAAATCATAGTGCGTGAAATAGGTTGCGACGCCATATAACGCGAGCGCGGCCGCCGTCAGAAAGACATGCACGCTGTAAAGCCGCAGGACCCGGCCGCCGAGCAAAGCCGCCGCTTCGCGAAGGCTGCGCCTGAATTTCTCGCCGTAAGCCAGCGATACCGAAACGCCGGACAGAAAGACGAAGCCTTCGGCTGCGTCAGAGAAGCTGAAATTGCGCGGCGTGACCGCGCCGAGCACATTGCCCGGAATGTGGTTCACGAGGATGACGGCGAGGGCCGCCCCGCGCCAGAAATCTATCGCTTCGACCCGATTGCCCTGCACGCCGTCTTTCGCGCCCCTTGCTCGCCGCGCCGATGACGCAAAGCAAGCCGCATGCCTTGATTGATACAGGAATGGCGCATGGCTCGCCAAGACTGAGCGGGCGCCTTTTACAAGGAAATCGTAGGGGCGCCGGCGCGCCAGCCTTGCTTTGCCGCCTCAAACCATTACCTTGTCGAGCAAATCCTTCGCCTTCCAGGAAACCAACGCGTTCCATGACCTTCATCGATTCCCATCTCGCGCCCGCCGCGCGCAAAAGCGGGCAGATCAAGCTGCACGGACCCAAGGATTTCGAGGGCATGCGCGCGGCCGGGCTGCTGACGGCGCAAGCGCTCGATATGCTCGTTGAGCATGTCAAGCCCGGCGTGACGACGCAGGCGCTGGATGATCTCGTCTTTGATTTCGCCATGGCGCATGGCGCCTATCCGGCGCCGCTCGACTATCGCGGCTATCGCAAATCGATCTGCACCTCGATCAATCACGTCGTCTGTCATGGCGTGCCCGACAATAAGGCGCTGCGCGAGGGCGACATCGTCAATATCGACGTGACCTTCATCGTCGACGGCTGGCACGGCGACGCGAGCCGGATGTTTGCCGTTGGCGAGGTTCCGCGCCGCGCGCAGCGGCTCATCGACGTGACCTATGAATCATTGCAGCGCGGCATCGCCGCGGTGAAGCCCGGCGCCACCACCGGCGACATCGGCGCGGCGATCCAGCAATATGCCGAAAGCGAACGCTGCTC
>CAZCJY010000280.1:0-3397 GCA_964498975.1 uncultured Methylocystis sp. | reverse complement strand
GAAGGCAGTTGCACCATCGGCGGCAATCTCGCGACCAACGCCGGCGGCGTGCATGTGCTCGCCTATGGTTCGATGCGCGATCTTGTTCTGGGCGTCGAAGTCGCGCTCGCAGACGGACGTTTGCTCTCGACACTCGGCGCCCTGCGCAAGGACAACACCGGCTATGATCTGACACGACTTTTCGTCGGCTCGGAAGGAACGCTCGGCGTCATCACCGCGGCGACGTTGAAGCTCTTTCCACGCCCGCGCTCGCGCGCCGTCGCTTTCCTGGGGCTTCGCGATCCGGCGCAGGCGCTCGAATTGCTCGCTTTCGTCAAGGGACGCGCCGGCCCCAGTCTGCACGCATTCGAACTGATCTCGCGTCTCGGCCTCGATCTCGTGCTGCGGCATATTCCCGGCGCGCGCGATCCGCTCGCCGCCGCGCATGATTGGTATGCGCTCGTCGAACTCGTCGCCTTCGCCGAAGGCGAGGCCGAGCGCGTCGCCACCGAAATTCTCGCCGGCGCGCTCGATGCGGGCTTCGCGCAGGATGCGACGCTGGCGCAATCGCTCGATCAAGCGGGGGCGCTCTGGCGGCTGCGCGAGAATCTCTCGGAAGCGCAAAGGCGCGAGGGCGGCTCGATCAAGCATGATATATCGGTTCCCGTCGATCGCGTTCCGCAATTCATCGTGGAGGCCGGACGCCGTCTGTGCGCCGCCATGCCCGACGCGCGGCCCGTGCCTTTCGGCCACATGGGCGACGGCAATATCCACTACAATGTCTCGCAGCCCGTCGGCGCCGACAAGGCGGAATTTCTCGCGCGATGGGGAGAGGTCAACGATATCGTCCATGCCGTCGTGCATGAATTTGGCGGCTCGATCTCCGCCGAGCATGGGATCGGGCGCCTGAAGCGCGATCTGCTGCGCAAGACGAAGGATCCGGTCGCGCTGGGCGCCATGCGCGCCATTAAAACGGCGCTCGATCCCAACGGAATTCTCAATCCTGGCGTATTGCTCTAGCGCAAAGCTAGCGTGGGCAGTCGGTCTTCACGCTCACGCCGTCGCGATAGCGGAAATATTCGACGCAGGAGACGCCATTGACGTCGATCGGCCGCTTGCCGATATCGGCGGCGCGCAGAAAATCGCCGATCGACGTATGGCCCCGCCCCTCCCAGTCCATCTCGGCCCAGGAATAGCCCTGGCGCCAGGCCGTGATGGCCCGAACGACGAGGAAAAACGTCGGAATCGCGAACACGACGGCGATAGTCGTGACGATCAGCCGTCTACCGAAGGGCTGCGCCATGTTCAGCCTTTCTTGAAGGGCTTCACGTCCGTCAGCGCCCATTCTGCGGTCTTTTCGCGACAGGCGGCGCCCTGCAGCCTTTCCTGCGTCTCGCTCACGGCGATGTCGGCGAGAAAAGCGCGGCAAATCTTGCCCTCCAGCGGATAGGGCTGTCCGACCGGCGTGAAGGAGCCCTTGGCGCCTGTCTGCGGATTGTCCCAATTGACGCTGGCGCCGCTTCCCTGCGGATCGAGCGCCGTGCTCATCGCCGCGACCGCTCGGCGCAAGTCCTCGGCGTCGAGCGCGCGCGATAGGGTCGGCGGGGGTTTCGGGATCGAAGCGGTCGCATCCTGCGGCGCGGCTTTCCACATGGCGGAAGGCTCGGAGGAAGACGACATCGGAATGGCGATCGAGCATCCCGCGAGCGCGCCGGCGGCGGCGAACGAAGCGAGAAGGAGGGCGCCGCGCGAAATTTGAGCAATGACGCCGGCGGCGTTATGTCTGATACGCAGGAACTGCAAAGCGCCACCTTCAAAACGCGCCCGCCAATGGCGTCGGCCGAGAGAGGATTTTCGCGTGAACGCGTTAACGTCGGGTGACTTCGTCGAAGCAGCCGAGCCTTTTGTGCTGTTCGGCCAGTGGTTCGAGGAGGCGCAAAAGAAAGAAATCAACGATCCCGAGGCGATGGCGCTCGCGACCGCCGACGCCGAGGGAATGCCCGACGCCCGCATGGTGCTCTTGAAGGACTGGAGCGTCGACGGCTTCACTTTCTACACCAACGCCGAGAGCGCCAAGGGCCGCCAGCTCGCGGCCAATATGAAGGCGGCGGGGCTCTTCCATTGGAAGTCGCTGCGACGGCAGGTACGCCTGCGCGGCCCCGTTGCGCCGGTAAGCGACGCGGAGGCCGATGAATATTATGCGAGCCGGCCGCGCGACTCGCGCATCGGCGCCTGGGCGAGCCAGCAATCCCGCCCGCTGGAGAGCCGTTTCGCCCTGGAGAAGTCGGTCGCGGCCTACGCCACAAAATATGCGCTCGGCGAAATTCCGCGCCCTCCCTATTGGCGCGGCTTCCGCATCGCGCCGCTCGCAATCGAATTCTGGTCCGACAGGCCGTTTAGGCTGCACGACCGGGTCCGCTTTTTCCGGGCCGAGCCCGGCGACGACTGGCGCAAGGAGCGGCTTTATCCATGAGACTGAAACGCTTTGAACTTGCCTTTGCAGCCGCGGCGGCTTGCGCCCTTTTTTCGGCGGACGCCGCCGCGCAGGACCCTTTCGACTTCCTTTTCGGCGGTTTCGACGGCGGACGGCGCGCCCGGCGGGAGTCGACGCCCCGGCGGCCAAACGCCGCGCCGGCGAAAAAACGGGACAGCGCAAAAAAGGGCCGCGAGCAGACGGCGCCAAGCGCGCCGGGGGCCGCGAAGGCCCCGGGCGGACCCGAGGCTCCACCCCCGCCCTATGAACCGCAGATCACGCGGCTGTCGGAAGTGCTGGGCGCGCTCGCCTTTCTGCGCGACCTTTGCGGGGCGGGCGACGGCGAGGAGTGGCGCGGCAAAATGGCCTCGCTGCTCAACGCCGACGCGCCGAGCGGGCCGCGCCGGGAACGGCTGATGGCCTCCTTCAATCGCGGCTTTCGCGGCTATGAGCTGACTTACCGCGCCTGCACGCCCAACGCCGAAACCGCCATTTCCCGCTATCTTACCGAGGCGTCCCGACTCACCCGCGACATCACCTATCGCTACGGAAATCCGTAAAGATTGATTCAAATACGAAATTAACCTTTCGGAAAGAGCCGCCTCGCGCCGCGCCTTCGGCTTGTCTACAGTGCGCCTCATGACGCAATCGAACTTCGCCTCTTTCGACGAGGCGGGCGGGGAGCAGCACCGCGCCGCCCTCGTCTATGTCACCGAAGCCTTCGCCGAGGCGATCCTCGCCGGCATCGAGAGCGATTCCTTTGCGCATGCGGCGCTATCCGCCGCCTTGCGCGAACTCGTGGCCACCTATGGCGAAGAATCGGTCGCCGCCTTTGCCGAGACGCTGCCCGGCCGGATCCGCGGCGGCGAATTCACCACTGGCGTCCGCCACTAGAGCAGGTTCCGAAAAAGTTGACAGACTTTTTCGATGAGAACCTGCTCCAAC
>CAZCJY010000279.1:3129-3408 GCA_964498975.1 uncultured Methylocystis sp. | reverse complement strand
TTCTTCAAGGGTTCGAGTTCGAGCCAGGCGCTCTTGGCCTTCGCGCCCATGCGCCGGCGTTCGGCGACGACTGGATCGTCGTCCGTCATGAACCAGAACACCACCGCCGTGATGGCAAGGCCGTCCGCCCAGATTTGCGCTACTCCCTGCCAGCCGTATGCGATCATCACAAAAGGGGCGGTGAATTTGGTGAGCGCGGCGCCGACGTTGCCGGCGCCGAAAATGCCGAGCGCTGTGCCCTGCTTGTCCTTCGCGGTCGGCGTCGCCTATGTCTCACGC
>CAZCJY010000279.1:0-3119 GCA_964498975.1 uncultured Methylocystis sp. | reverse complement strand
GTCCTGCGCGTACCAGCGTGAGACATAGGCGACGCCGACCGCGAAGGAGCCGCCCGCGATTCCGACCCCCAACGCCGCCACGAGCACCTGCGGATAGGTGTGCGCATAGGACAATAGAAATGTCGCCAGAGCGCCGGCCATCATGACCAACGAGAAAATCCGGCGCCCGCCATATTGATCGGCCCAGATGCCCAGCACGAGGCGAATTAGCGATCCCGTAAGGATCGGCGTGCCGACGAGCAGGCCGAATTGCGTCTCAGACAAACCGAGTTGCTGTTTGATCTGGACGCCAATGATCGAAAAGATCGTCCACACCGCGAAACAAATTGTAAAAGCGACCGTCGAGCCCCACAGCGCTCGATTTTGTTGGCCCACGCTCACCCCCGCCGCCAATCTCATCATGATTCTCCCTTTCCTTGTGGGATTAGCTTTGAGCGCCCGAGATGTTCATTCCAGGAGCGTGTCATTTGGCCGATAAACGCGGCTTGGCCAGTAGTGGCCCGTAACTCATTGCAAAACCCAAAAACGCCGTGACCCACGCCAAACCGCTTACTAACAGTAACGTCAGCGCATGACTTGGATCGAGCCCAGCCAGTATTCGAGTCGCCGCCGAGACAAGGATCGCTACGTACAAACAATTTGTGACCACATCCGCCCGCAGTTCACGGCCCGTATGGCCAAGGCTCGCGCGTGTCATCACGGCGAGAATCATTCCGCCCATCGCTCCGGCGGTCCAAGCATGGACGCCCGCGCTAGCGGGAATGACGTCGGGATAGAATACGGCGGCGCCCGAGAGTGCGAAGCCGAGCGGGACGAAACCGTAAGCGACGTGAAGAACGAGCACTAGAGGATTACGCCAGGCACGCCACCCCGTCCAGCTCGCGAGGCGCGCCGCCTGCGCCGTAGCGCCGAGGAGCAGTGCGATTCCCGCTAACAATGACGATGGGCCGATCACCCACGCCAAGAGCGCCGCGAAGCTGATTGCGACGATCGCCTTATCTACCCGCGCGTTCGAAGCCGGCAGGCGACCGAGGTTCATCTTAGCGAGCCAGTTGTGCGTAAAACTCGGAACGATGCGTCCGCCGATGAGCATGATGAGCAGAAGAACGAGCGCAACGCCGGAGCGCTCCGCATAACTGGCGCTTCCCGTATAATGTGCCTCGAGATGAAAACCGGCGTTGGCCGCGAGCAGCAAGGTGAGGATCGCGACAACCACCAAGTTTCGCCAGTTCTTTCCGGCGACGACCTCGCGCGTTATCGCGGCTGCCACCGCGGCAATGAACGCGCAGTCGATCGCCATCGCCGGCAGCCAGCCGATCGCCGCGGAAGCGCCGATCGCAATGCGTCCGAGGAGCCAGATGAAAAGAAGGGCTAGGAGGGCCGTTCCCTGTATGGGGAGCCGTCCCGTCCAGTTGGGAATGGCAGTCAGCAGAAAGCCAGCGATGATCGCCGGGAGGAAACCGAACAGCATTTCGTGCGAATGCCAGGTCTGCGGCAAAAAGACGCCGTCGGGCGTCAATTTTCCGAAATATCGCGACAACCAAATCGGGACCGCTAACGCTCCATAAACTGCGCCGATCAGGAAAAACGGCCGAAAGCCGTAGCTCAGGATCGGCGGGCCTTCGTAACTTCTCAGTCTCGGAATCGGCGTCATGGTTATCGTCCGCCAGTATCAGAGCAGTGACCGGCTGGACCCTTCATGGTCCGGGCGTCAACGCGGCGCAGAGACCTCCCGATATGCGCCGAGCCTGATGCATTGCTTGAATCAGACGCGTCATTAATAATCGGATTATGCGCCCATGAAATTGCGCTGCAACAAACAGACGATCGACGAAACTCGCGACATATCGGCGCAGAAGGCGGCGACGCTTGCCGGTCCTCTCGATCCCCGCTACATCCGCCAATATTTCGAAAGGCCTCCGAAATGCCTGCCATCGACCGATCGCTTGTCGCGGGCCTGCCGATCTTTGCTGGTTGCTCGGGTGATGACATCGGCGACATTTTGCGCGACGCCCGATCTGTTCGTTACCCGAAAAACGCGAATGTTTTCGAACAGGGCGGCAAGGCGGAGCAATTCTTCCTTCTGCTGCATGGCCACATCAAAGCGTACAAAATCACGCCCAACGGCGAGGAGGTCGTCATCCGCTTCATTGCGCCCGGTGAAATGTTCGGAGTTGCGATAGCTATTGGGCGCGACGCCTACCCCGCGACCGCATCCGTCATCGTCGACAGCGTGGTTCTAGCATGGCCGAACGGCGCTTGGCCGGGTCTATTGGCTCGCAATCCCGCGCTTGCCGCCAACGCGATGCGCACGCTCGGCGCTCGCCTTCAGGAATCACACACACGCGTCATGGAAATCTCGACGGAGGCGGTCGAGCGGCGTGTCGCCCACGCGCTTCTGCGCCTCGCCAATCAGGCAGGCCGCAAAACGGACGATGGAGTGTTGATTGATTTTCCAATATCGAGGCTCGATATTGCGCGGATGACGGGAACGACATTGCACACCGTAAGCCGGATTTTGAGCGCATGGCAGACGCTTGGCTTGATCTCGAGCGGGCGGCAGAAAATCATCGTTCGAGAACCTCATAAACTTTATCTCTTGGCTGAGTCTTCGGAAAAATGACCCTTTGAAAGCTGGTCGGAACGGGCCGCACGTCCGATTGCGATGTTGAGGTCCACGACAAACGCCGCGCAATCCACGTCGTGCTCCCTGCAAGCGTCTTGTATTGTATGGAACGGCCCGATGGGACAGCCCACGCATTTCATACGGTATTTCAAAAACACCAGGATGGTCGACGGCCATTTGCGCATCACGTCGTCGACGAGATATTCATTGCCAGAAAGCATAGCCTCGATACCCCAATGAGCGGAACACGATAGTGCGCCTTACAGAGAGATCTTTGCGCTTCATCAAATTGGAAACCGTTTGCGACTAGACTCGATTTGGGAGTCGCCTTTTTGAAATTTGCTCGCTCACGCATCTTGCTTCAAATTGCAGATGACAGTGTACACGATGTCCTGCTAAGAGGCCCCCAGCATCGCCGCTGTCCTGAACACCTGCTGTGCAGGCGTTCAGGCAGCGGCTTTTTTGTTTCCGACGCCGTGCAGGCGAAGCGCAT
>CAZCJY010000278.1:0-3422 GCA_964498975.1 uncultured Methylocystis sp. | reverse complement strand
GCGTGCCGCTCAGCATGGTGCGTATCGCGGGCGGCATTGTGCTGATGCGGATCGGCTTCGATCTATTCGCGCCGCCGCCCTCGGGAACCTCATCGTTCACGAGCGTCGGCCCCAATGACAATATCGCCTTCATGCCGCTCGCCATGCCGCTTATGTGCGGACCCGGCGCAATCGCGACGGTTCTAGGCATGATGGCGACGGTGGAGCGATCGTCGCATGAAGTTCTGGCCTTTGGCGCGATTCTCGCGGCCACCTTTCTCGCTGTCGCGACGACCTATGTTTGCCTCGCCTTCGCCGGCAGATTGACCGCCGCGCTCGGTCCGATGGGGATAGACGCCGCGACGCGCATCGTCGGCTTTTTCGTCTCGGCGATGGGCGTTTCGCTGATCGTCAACGGCGTCGTCGAGGCGCTACGCTCGCATGGGCTGACGTCGCTCCACTGACGACGCCGTCAAAGGCGGCGCAGCGTTTCGCCCAGTCGTAGATACATCTCCCGATGCGCCTCGCGCAGGCCCGGAACCCACGGCTTCAACCGCGCGCCGAGGACTGTATCGAAATGGTCGAAGCGCTTGCCGACAGCCTTGTCGAGATATTCGTAATACCATCTCCCGCGTTTAAGATTGCGGCGGCCGAAAACGCCCTCGCCGCCGACGGGCTCCTCGCGCGCGGTGAAGGGATAGCGCTGTGAGATGACGCTTACCGCCCCATCATTGGGCCGCCAATGCGCGAGCGCCAGATCGCCGTCGCCCCAGCCGACGATGGGCGGCGTAAAGAAACTCGCTTCTCGCGCTTGATAGAGAGCGGGTTGCCAGAGAATCGGATTGATCGTCGAATCGGGCCGCCAACTCTTGCCGAACCAAGGCACGCCGAAGGCGCCGCCGACATGCGTGGCGTTGGTCACGAGCGAAAGATAGTAAGTGTTGGGATGCGACTTGAACTTCCCATTGGCCTTGCGGCAACCCTGAAGCGTTAGATCGAAGCCGAGATTGTCTTCGCCCGAAACGAATGATCCCTGATCGAGACGCGACATCGCTTCCCGGGCGTCGGTCTCGCCATTGGTCCATTGGTCGAGATAGAGATCGAAAGGCTTGCGCATCGCGCTCGGCACGCCTGCAGCCATGCCCAGAAAATTGAGCGATGTGGCGACGATTTGGCTCGGCGCGCGCCTCAGCCGTCCATTCGCGCTGTCGCATCCGAATTTATATGGCAGCAGCGTGCCATTGATCGCGCCGGCGACGCTCACGATGGCTTCGATCCAGTCGGGGCTGGTTCCGCGATTCCAAAAGTCCTGGGCGAGCAACGTCTGCAATTGCATGGCCGTCTGCGCGCCGGCTCCATGGCCGACGAGAATGACAGGATTTTCTTTCGACCAATCAGGCGCCAGAGGCTCGTTATATTCTCGCGAATAGCGGGAATGGCGGGCCTCGGCGCTATGCTCGGCTCCATAGTCGACGCGCCCGCCGGCGATTTGAGCGAAAAGCTCGCAGGCGCGGTCATGAAAGGAGCTCAGCGGCCCTACTTTCGCTTCATGCACCGCGAAGGGTTCGCCGATCTGCTCGAGCGCGTCGCCCCAATAAGGCAAGCCGCAGAATTCATGCGGGCCCCAACCGAAAAAACCATGCACGAAAATAATATGCGTCGACCTAAGCGCCATGGCCGCATCCGATGCCGCTAATAAGCTTCAAATATCGAGCCGCCCCGCCCCAATTCACGCAAGCGCGTCATATGCATAGACGGCGCTGACATTGAGCGCCTGACGCGGCGTCGCGTTTCGCCCCAGCGGTGAACTGATCGGATCGTCGATCCGATGCCCCCTGAGGGCAGCGCCTGCGTTCATGCCCGGAACATAGATGCGCCCATGCCGGCGCATCCAGCTCTCCCAAAGGCGATCTACGTTGCAATGGTGCATGAAAAATACGGGATCATTAGGCGAGGAAGCCGGTAGCATGTCGCCGCCGACCCAAACATGGACAAGATTGTGCAGCCATGGCGGCGCGCCGCCGGGATCGCTCGACCAGCCTTCGAGACGGTTGCGAAAGCCGTTGGAGTTCACGTCCCAATCTGGCGAGTCGTAAGGCGTGAGCGCGATCGCGTTCCTGACATGCGCCGTCCTCGGCAGCGCGCCGGCGCTGACGCCGAAAGCCCGTCGCAGGCCGCGATTCACCGACCTCAGCTCTCCCGCGCTGTTCGTTGCGACGCGCACCCGGAAGGAAGCGGAATCATCGGCGCGAAAGGCGAAAGGTCCCGTCGTTATCGGATTGCCCTGGCCGCCCATGCAGTTGGCGCGCCAGATGGCGGCGCTGCTCTGCTGTCCCGCCGGCAGATCGCCGTCGCGTGCCCAATCCCAATAAGGGAGGCCAAAGGCTGCGTCGTTCAAAACGCGCTGCAGGTTCTGCTCGAGAATCATCAGCATGACGCGGTGCCAGGGCGTAAAGACCGGCCCCCGATGCGCGGCGTTTCGACCGGCCGGATTGCCGGCCGGCGTTTCCTGCATCATGGCGTTGACGTGCCAGATGACGAAGAGATCATAGGTGCTGACCGAGCGCGCCGCGCCGGGAATGCCGAACTCTGCGGTCGTGCGCCCCGAAGCCTCTCGTTTCAACAATTTAACGCCTTGAATATATTTGTCGCGGGCTGCCGCGTTGGTCACAATATTCCTGCGGACGACGGCCATCGTCTCCCTCCCGGATGATCAATGCTTATGTTTCGAAATCTTTTTGGCGGCGCTGACGCTCTTGCGGCGCGCCGGCTTGCGCTCGAATTCGTCAGGAAAGCCTTCGATCAGCGCCTTGACCATGTCGACCGCCGACGCGGACTGATAATTTGGCAATGAATGGCAATGAACCTGTCCCGAGGCGTCGACGGCGAGCGGCGCGCGGATCTTCTTTCCGTCGACAAAGACCTCATAGGTCGTGCGGATCTCGATGGCGTGGCCGTTATAACTGTCCTTGCGCATCGACTCCGCGCCGCCGCCGTGGGCGCCATGCGAGGAGCTTCTGTCGCTCGTTCGCGCGAGATAGTCGCCGAGCTTGGCGGGCGCGGCGGCCGTCGTAAGCTTCTTGGGTTGCATGGGCGTCTCCACTATTCATTTTTGGCCAAATGCGAAAGGAGCTCGCAGGCAATGATTCTTAACTCCGGCCTCATGGGCGCATCCTGAAAAAGGCGGCGAAAAACAAAACTCCCAAATCATATTCATCACGCTGCTGATGGCGCATTATGTCAAGTGAATTCGCGACCGAGCCGATTCGTTCCATCATGGGCATTGACCCCGCGTCGCCGGGCCTCGACAGTCGCGCTTCCTCATAGCGATCCGCCCGAGACGAGCATGGCCGATTCGAATTTTCCGCCCTTTCTTGGCGTTGAGCGCTCCGTGCTCGGACGGCGATGGCGCGGGCCGTTCTTCGCTCCACCATCCGCGCGCG
>CAZCJY010000277.1:0-3430 GCA_964498975.1 uncultured Methylocystis sp. | reverse complement strand
TGATCACGGCGGCGAATTTCATCCATTCCAACATGCCGGACGGCGTCGACTATCTTCATCCGCGGCTCTCGCCCGAGGAGGCCTGGGACGTCGCCGCCCTGATGATCTCGAAGCCGAGGCCGCATCGGGCGGGGCTCGATCAGGATTTTCCCGATCTTCTCAAGAAGCCGATCGATGCGCCTTACGGTCCCTATGCCGACGGCTTTTCCGAGGAGCAGCACAAATACGGGCCTTATGGACCCATCCGCGAGAAGCTGAAGGAAATCGAGAAGCAGAAGGCGGAAGCGCCTAATCCGAATATTCGGCGGTGAGCTTAATTTCACCCCACCCCGGCGCTACGCGCCGACCCTCCCCCTCGGAGGGGAGGGTATGATCCGGCCAGTCCTCCGCACACACCCTCCCCTTGAGCGGGAAGGTCGCGCTGAAGGCGCGGGGTGGGGTGGAGCGCTCAGTTGCTCCCGTTGAAACCAGTCCCCACCCGCGTTACACAAGAAGAGCGCGGGCGTAGTTCAGTGGTAGAACGACAGCTTCCCAAGCTGTATGTCGTGGGTTCGATTCCCATCGCCCGCTCCAATCTCAAGCGCGACGCGATATAAGTTGGCCGACGAGGCGGCGGATCGTCGCTTGGTCCGCGAGGATATGCATTTGACCGCCGCCGCCCACGCACATGCGCCCGCCGCGCCGCTAAGCGCCCATAAATCCGGCCCGCTCACGGGCCGTCTGCGCCCGCCCGGCGACAAATCCGTCTCGCATCGCGCGCTGATCTTCGGCCTGCTCGCCGTCGGCGAGACGCGTATCGAAGGGCTGTTGGAAGGCGAGGACGTGCTGCGCACCGCGCAGGCCTGCCGCCAGCTCGGCGCCAGGGTTGTGCGCCATGCTCCCGGCAATTGGAGCGTCTGGGGCGCGGGGCTGGGCTCGCTGTTGCAGCCGATCGAGACGCTCGATTTCGGCAATGCCGGCACCGGTTCGCGGCTGATGATGGGCGTCGTCGCCGGCCATCCGATCGTGGCGCGTTTCGACGGCGACGCCTCGCTGCGCAAACGCCCGATGAAGCGCATTCTCGATCCGCTTGCGCTGCAGGGCGCGCAAGTGTTGGAACAGGCCGAGGGCGGCCGCCTGCCGCTCGTGCTGCAGGGTTCGAGCGAGCCGCTGCCGGTCGAATATAAGACGCCCGTCGCCTCGGCGCAGATCAAATCGGCGGTGCTGCTCTGCGGGCTGAATTCGCCAGGCCGCACGGCGGTGATCGAGGCGGAAGCCTCGCGCGACCATACCGAAAAAATGCTCGCGCATTTCGGCGCCACGGTCGTGAGCGAGCCTTATGGCGCGCATGGCCGCAAGATCACGCTGGAGGGGCGCCCCGAGCTTGTCGCGCGCGACGTGCGCGTGCCCGCCGACCCGTCATCCGCCGCTTTTCCGCTTGTCGCGGCGTTGATCACGCCAGGTTCCGACATCGTCATTGAGGGCGTGATGACCAATCCGTTGCGCAGCGGCTTGCTGACCACGCTGCAGGAGATGGGCGCCGACATTGCGCTGGAGAACAGGCGCATCGAGGGCGGCGAGGAAGTCGCTGACGTTCGGGCGCGTTTCTCGCGGCTCGCGGGCGTCGATGTGCCCGCCGAGCGCGCGCCCTCGATGATCGACGAATATCCGATCCTCGCGGTGGCGGCGTCTTTCGCGACAGGCGAGACGCGCATGCGCGGCCTTTCCGAATTGCGCGTGAAGGAGTCGGATCGCCTCGCGGCGATCGCGGCGGGCCTCAAAGCCAACGGCGTCGATTGCGAAATCATCGGCGACGATCTCATCGTGTGCGGCGGCCAAGGCGGCGGTGTGAAGGGCGGCGGCGTGGTCGAGACGCATCTCGACCACCGCATCGCCATGAGCTTCCTTGTGATGGGGCTTGCCGCAGACCACAAGGTCACGGTCGACGACGAGACGATGATCGCGACGAGCTTCCCGTCATTTCGCGCGCTGATGGAGCAGTTGGGGGCGCGCTTCTCGTGAGCCTCGTCATCGCCATCGACGGCCCCGCGGCGTCGGGCAAGGGCACGCTGGCGCGCCGGCTCGCGGCGCATTACGGCCTGCCGCATCTCGACACAGGGCTGCTCTATCGCGCCACCGCCTGCGCGCTCCTCGACGAGGGCCTGCCGCTCGATGATGTCGAGGCGGCCGTCGCGGCGGCCCGCAGTCTGTCGCTCACGGATTTCGACGAGACGCGGCTGCGCGCGCGCGACATGGGGGAGGCGGCGTCAATCGTCGCCGCCATGTCGCCGGTGCGCGCGGCCCTGATCGACATGCAGCGCAGTTTCGCCGCGCGACCCGAGGGCGCGGTGCTCGACGGGCGCGACATCGGCACGGTGATCTGTCCCGACGCGGAAGTGAAGATTTTCGTCACCGCCTCGCCCGAGACGCGCGCGACGCGCCGCGCGCTGGAGCTTGCGGGGCGTGGGGAGGAAGCGGATTACGTCGCGATTCTTGAGGACGTGAAGAAGCGCGACGCGCGCGACAGCGGGCGGAGCGCCGCGCCGTTAAAGGCGGCCGACGACGCCGTGACGCTCGATACGAGCGATCTCGATATAGAAGGCGCCTTCGCTGCGGCGCGTGGCATTGTGGAGGCGCGGCGTTAAGAGGTGTCATTGCGAGCGAAGCGAAGCAATCCAGGCATTGGTGAGCGGCTGGATTGCTTCGTCGCTGCGCTCCTCGCAATGACGGCGGGAGCGACAAATGGATAGCCGGCGTGTCTTCCGCTTCGCGCCGTCGCCGAACGGCTATCTCCATCTCGGCCACGCCTATTCCGCGCTGTTGAATTTCGATCTCGCGCGCCAATGCGGCGGGCGCTTCCTGCTGCGGATCGAGGATATCGACACTGGACGCGCGCGGCCCGAGTTCGAACAGGCGATCTATGAAGATCTCAGCTGGCTTGGGCTCGAATGGGAAACGCCCGTGCGGCGCCAGTCCGAACATTTCGAGGATTACGCGCAGGCGCTCGAACGGCTCGACGACATGGGGCTGCTTTATGCCTGCGACTGCAAGCGTTCGGACATTGCGCGCGCCGCCGCCGCGAAACCGAACTGGCCGCACGATCCCGACGACGCGCCGCTTTACCCTGGAACCTGCCGTGACAGGCCGCGCCGTTCGGCGCGCGAGGTCCTGGCGCAGGGCGGCGTCGCGCTGCGGCTCGATATGTCGAAGGCCGTCATCTTGGCGGGGCAGGGGCTGAGCTGGCGCGAGTTCGGCGTTGGCGAGGTCGCCGCCGACCCGGCGCGATGGGGCGATGTCCTGCTGGCGCGCAAGGACACGCCGGCGAGTTATCACATCGCCGTGGTCGTCGACGACGCATTGCAGGGCGTGACCGATGTCGTGCGCGGACGCGATTTGTTTCACGCGACGAGCGTGCATCGCCTGTTGCAGCGCCTCCTCGATCTGCCGGCGC
>CAZCJY010000276.1:0-3430 GCA_964498975.1 uncultured Methylocystis sp. | reverse complement strand
GTGATCGAAATCCATTTCGAGGGGAGCGGACCATTGCGTGGACGACGGACGGCTCCAGCCTCAAAGGCGCAAGCCCAATGAGCGCCGCGACGCCCACGCGCGCGCCCGACGACGCCACGGCGACGCGCCGCGGCTTTGGCCTTCTTGACGCGCTGCTTTCGCCGCTCGTGCGTCTTTGGAGCGGCGATCTCAATCTGGGCCGCGTCGGCATGGCGGCGGCGGCGCCGGTCCTTGCCTGGGTGTTCTATACGACGTCCTCCGGCATGATCGATATCATGCAAAAGGAGCCGGGCGATGTGATCGGCGTCGCCGGCACTCTTATCGCCACGACCGCCGTGCTGACGATGCTGGCCGCGACGTCATGGTCGCTCGGCGTCGATCTCGCGGCGCTCATCGCGCGGCGGCGGATGGCGCGCGAACGCATGGTCATCAAGACGGGCGTGACCGCGCTCGTCTTCGCCTTCGTCTTCTCGATCTCGGCGTTCTTTTCTTTCACCTATTATTACAACAACATCTTCAAGCTCTCGTCGCGAAAGATCGTCGCCGAGCTTCAACCGATGGAACTCGCGGCGGAAGTCGTCCTGCCGGCGACAAAGCAGATCGACGCCGCTTATAGCGCGACCTCGGCGCGCATCGTCGCGGCGCCGACTTACAAAGCCTATCTCGACTCGATCGATGGATTGATCGACGCCACGCGGCAGGCGGGACCGGCGTTGCGCGACGCCATTCGTAAAAGCCAGGAGGCGCAGCAGGCCGTGATCGCGCAGGCCGCGCGACAGGCCGCCGCCGAAATGGAAAGCGCCCAGGCGGCGAGCCGCCAACTCGAAGACGCACAGCGCGAGATCGAGACGCTGGACCGCAGCGTCGTCGAACTCGACGCCACCATCAAGTCAAAGCAAGACGAGATGACTGCGGTGGCCGCCACGGCGCGCCAGGAGGAGCAGCTCGCCGTCGACGCCGAGCACGGCCTCGACGGGCTCGGCGCGGCATGCGGCCCCAATTGCCGCGCCCATCGCGAAAAGGCCGTCGAGGCGACGCGGCGCATCACGGCGCTCAGGCAGACCCTCGCCGGCCCCATGAATGAACGCGCCAACGCCGTCAGGCGGCGCGACGCGCTCAACGCCCAGACGATCACGCTGAAACAGAAGGCCGAGGCGGCGAGCGCCGCCTCCGCGCGGCCAATGCCCAAGGGCGAAACCGCGCTTGATCTCGACGCGACGCTGCGCGATCTCGCCGCGCTGCGCGACCAGTTACGGACGGAGCCGACATGGCGCGCAGTGCGCGAGGCGAAGCCCTTGTGCGAGCCGATCCTCGCCGCCGCGCGGAAATCGAACGCCATGCCCGCAAGCGTTCCGCGCGACTTCGCCTGCGAGCCGCAGGGCGAAGCGCGCGATCTGCTTTCGGCGCGCGACGATACGATCGCGGCGCGCGCGGTCTTTGAGCGCAAATGCGCCCTTGAGGGAGCCTTGCGCGACGAGTTGTCGGCGATCGTCGCCAGGATCCGCGCCGCGCCCCCGTCCGACAGGGCCGCCGCCGCCAATGGCTTCAACGAGGCGAAGACGGTCGTCGACGCCTGCGTGGTCGCCGGCAAGGCGGCTGGGCTTTCCGACGACGAAGTGCGCGAACTGTTGAAGAAAAGCGACGCCTATCTGCGCGCCCACAGCTCCGAGCGCAACAAATTCGAACTGGCGCGCGAAGCCTTCTGGAGCTTCACGCCGGACTCGACCATGGCGATCGGCGTCGCCATGGCGCAGGACGCCTTTCTCTTCATCATGAAGTTTTTGTCGGAAATTTTCCGGCGCGGCCATGACGCGCGCGAACGGCGCCAATTCGCTGCGCCCATCGATCTCACCGACGATGAGGATGAACCCGTCGAAATCCGCGCGATGAAGGCGATCCTGCGCATCGCGCGGCCGGTGCATGGCGACATGAGCGAGATCGATCCCGAGTCCGAAACGCTCGCCGCGCTGCCGCCCAATGTGGGCGACAATCTTGTCGCCATCCTCAACCGGCTGGTGCGCGACGAGATCGCCCATGTCGACCGAAAGGGCGCCTACGTCGTCGACAATGTCACGGTGGCGCAGGTCGAATCGCGGCTGTTCGCAGCATTGAAGCCGCGCGCCGCCCGCGCCATGCGGTTCGCGATGGAGGGCGGCGCCTCCAACGGGCCGCGCGCCTATTACGCCGACGCGGCCGCCGCCGGCCTGCCCCGACGGCGTTCGAACGCGCTGGAGCGTTATCTTATCGCCGATGCGGCGCCGATCGACGCGAGATCAACCAGTTAGCCGCGCCTTACGCGGCGGCGGCGGTCCGCTGCGCAACCGGCGGCTCGGCGCGCAGGGACGGAAGATAGCGCATGCATAAGCCCTGCGGCGCATGGCGCAGCCCTGACACGACGCTGATCTCGCGCCAGCGCGGATAGCTCGCCGGCAGAAACTGCAGCGCAAGACCGATGGCCGAGAGAAAATCGGCTTCGGTCGCGAAATCGTCGGCGCCGAATGAGAGCGTCGCGTCCGCGCCGGTTTCGGCGCCGCGCGCCAGGAATTCGAGCGTCGGCGCCGCCCATCCCGCGTTTTCCAACGCGTCCTCCAGCGCACTCCAGGCGTCGCGCGGATCGACGCGACGGACATGATAGCGCAGCGGCGCGTCGGCGAAGCGCGACGCTTCGTCCTGCCCGACAAGATCGGGGCGCGCCTCGAGTTCGGCGCCGGCCATGGCGAGAAGCGCCGCCGGATGGCGCCGCCAGACGGCGGTGTCGACGATCCAGACGGCGCTCTGCTGATAGAGGCGGCCGTGGCCGCCCTCGCCGTCCTCCGGGCGAAAGCGGGCGCGCAGAATAACTGCGCGACGCGACTCGGGCTCCGGCCCGACGCGCGCGACGAGGCAGCCGAGACGGCGCGCCTCGGGATCGACGAGATCGGGTTCGAATCGGCGCAGCCCCATCAGGCGCGGCGGAGAGAGGCGCCGATCGTCCGCCGGCCGAAGATTGCGGCTGCGGAGCGTCACGCCATAGCCTTCGGTCGCGGGAACGCGCAGCGTGCCGCCCGAGGCGAGTTTTCCGTAATGCAGCCGCTCAACCAAGATTTCGGCTGTGTCGTCGCCTTGCGGCGCAGCCCTGCGCATCGTCGATCCTTCATGCGCGAGAACCGCGCGCGTTAACCTTACGCGCGGCGGCTTAAGCAAGGATTGACGCGAGCTTGGCTTCTATCGCCTGAAGGCGTCAGGCCACTTCCTCGTTACGGGCGTCCAGTTGCGCGTAGGAAAAGGTGAAGGCGCTGTCGAGGCCGAGCGCGGCGTAAAGGATGGGCTCGGCCGTGAGGAACGGGCGCCAATATTCATTGTAGGCGCGCGCGCCCTCGAGGCCCGCGCGGCGGAAGCGCCGCTCGCCCGGCTGCTGCGGATCGATATTGGGATTTTGAAAGCGCTTCAC